>JABDBK010000035.1 GCA_013288655.1 Gammaproteobacteria bacterium
AAATGGTGAGGTGTTGGAGGTGGCAGCGGGTTCTGTTATACATAAAACCTTAAAGATTTTGAAGATTACGAAAGAACAAATGCTGGTTCAGGCGGGTCATCGTGTAAGTGTTATCAAATATGGTCAATTATTAGAAATATTGCCGTGAGTTCCCCTCTCCCGGCGCGCGCTTTTTGCGCCGGGAGAGGGGGAAGGGGTGAGGGTGTCGGTGATCTGCACATTTTCAAAAAAGTAAATTGACATAAATTTTATATTAGAAAGAGAGTTTTTAAAATGAAAGAGCGAGCACGTAGTTTTAGAAAAAACATGACGGAATCTGAAAACCGCATGTGGTATTTTTTAAGGGACAGGCGATTAAATGGTTATAAATTTGTTCGAGAGCAGATTATTGATAATTACATTGCTGATTTTGTTTGTCGTCAGAAGAAGCTCATTGTTGAAGTAGATGGCGAACATCATGCTGATGAAGACGTTGTGAAGTATGATCAAAAACGAACAGAATTTTTAGAAAAGAAAGGATATAAAGTATTTCGAGTTTGGAGTAATGAAATATTTGAAAATATTGATGGAGTATTAGAAGCTATTTTAGACGAGCTAGAGAAAGTGCCAAACTAAAAACCCTCACCCCTTCCCCCTCTCCCAGCGCGAAAAGCGCGCGCCGGGAGAGGGGAACTCACGGCAATAAATTCGTGGAGAAATATAAAGATTATGTTTTTTAAAAATAAATGTTTATTATGTTTGATATGCTTATGTTTAGGTTTTTTTTTTTTGGCAAATATCTCAGGCATCTGAAAAAACGATCTCACTTAATTTGCAAAATGTGAGTATTCAGGATGTTTTACATCTTCTTGTAAAAGCGCAAAATAAAAATATTATTATTAGTCCATCCATTTATGGATCCACTTCATTACATGTTAATAACATGAGTTATAAAGAAGCATTTGATATGGTGCTTGCCATGCATAATTTGCATACATGGAAAATTAAAAATACCTTGTTTGTAGGTTCCAGAGATGAATTTTTTCAACAAAAAGAAACAGAAAAAAAAATAAAAATGCTGGAATATGAAGCCTTGCCTATCGTGACGCGTATTTGGCAAATTCGATATGCTAAAGCTGTAGACATCGCTCATTTATTACAAGATGCGAAAAACACACTGGTGACTAAAAGAGGTTTTGTCAGTGTGGATGCTCGCACGAATATGTTATGTGTGAGTGATATCGAAGCGAATATGGATGCTATCAATAAATTTATAACACGATTGGATATTCCCGTTCGTCAAGTGCTCATTGAAGCGCATCTCGCCAGTATTGATAGTGATTATGAGCGCGAATTGGGGATAAATTTTTCGGTTAATTCGGGACAAGCGAGTGATGAGGCATCACCGCATACTTCGGAGGCAAATCCTCGTTATAGTTTAGCCGTATTAAATTTGCCAGATGGATCACGTTTGAATATGCAATTATCTGCGTTAGAGCGGGCTGGTCATGGCGAGTTAATTTCAAGTCCGAGCTTGTTTACAGCAAGTCAACAAATGGCTGTTATTGAATCAGGTGAAGAAATTCCTTATCAAGAGAGCAGCAGCAGTGGTGCAACATCGGTGACTTTTAAAAAAGCAGTGCTGAGTTTGAAAGTGACTCCGCAGATCATGCCAGGGAACCAGATTTTGTTACAACTGCAGATAAATCAGGATAAACCGAGTAAACGTATGGTACTAGGAGTTCCTGCTATTAATACGCGGCACATTACAACGAATGTTCAAATCAAAACGGGCCAAACCATCGTATTGGGAGGTATTTATGAGATAAATCATGAACAAGATGAACGGCGTATTCCATTTTTAGCCAATATTCCTTTGATAGGTTGGTTGTTTAGGCAGCAGGATAAGCTGGAAAACAAACGTGAGCTGCTTATTTTTGTGACTCCAAGGATAATGAATGAAGCTTGATATTCAGGTTTATCCGAGACTAGGGTTTACGTATAATATAAGGTAGTATTTTTTGTTACCATCGAGTAAGGTTAGGCATGAAAAAATTACAATATCAAAATATATTTCTTATTGGCCCGATGGGAGCAGGAAAAAGCAGTGTTGGAAAATATCTGGCTTCAAAATTAGACATGGATTTTTACGATTCTGATGAGGAATTAGAAAAGAGAACTGGAGTTGATATAGGTTGGATATTTGATTTAGAAGGCGAGCAAGGTTTTGTAAAGCGTGAAATGGATGTGATTGCTGAATTAGCTTCATTGCGCAATATTGTGTTGGCTACGGGCGGCGGGTCAGTGATTCCGGTGGAAACTCAAGAGGTTCTGAGTAAAAGTGGTGTTGTTATTTATTTGGATGTTTCATTAGAGTACCAGCATGCTAGAACGGTCAATGAGAGCCGCCGCCCTTTATTGCGTGTGAGTAATCGTGAGGAAGTCATAGAAAAACTTCATCAAGAGCGAGCTCCCATTTATGAGTCACTTGCTGACTATAGAGTCTTAACGGATAACCGCAGTGTGCAAGCGGTTGCTGAGGATGTGATGCAATGGTTGGGGAAGCATTAAAAAAATAGCCCGTCAAACGGGCTATTTGGAGAGTTCAGTATCTTAGGCATCATCTTATTGTTGTGTTGTTGGAGCAGTAGCATCAGGGGATGCTGGAGCTGGGGTGGTTGTCATTGTATTGCTAGAAGCATCTGGCATGGTGGTGCTTGTATTGTCAGATGAATTAGCTGCTGGAGCGTCAGCCGCTGCTGGTGCTGGAGTATTGTCAGTAGCTGCCGGAGTGCTGCTGTTATCGGTAACTGCTGGAGTTTCAGTCGCTGCTGGCGCTGGTGCAACTTCAGCTGCAGGAGCAGTGTTAGTGGTCGTTTCAGTTGCTGCAGGTGTGGTTGTCGTAGTGGTTGTTGTTTCTGTTGTCATAGCCGTAGTATTGCTATCAGAATCAGATTTTTGACCACAAGCTGTTAAACCAGTCAGGCAAAGGCCAGCGACGGCGGCGAATAAAATATGTTTACGCATATGCGATTTCCCTTTAATAAATCAAGTTAATAAAATAAGTCTAAGAAGGACTAAACCTCCCCATAAGATGCAACATATTAACCTAAATATTGTAATATGCAAAGATGGAGTCCTGTTTTTTACTTGTTTTCTTGCAACAAGATATATTTTTTGCCAGCATGCTGTTTTATTCACCGGGGCTATATCAATGAACACCTTAAAAAACGATCGATTATTGCGCACTATTTGGCGGCAGCCTGTCGATATGACTCCTATTTGGATCATGCGGCAAGCAGGACGATATTTGCCAGAATATAGAGCCATACGCCAAAAAGCCGGTAGTTTTTTAACATTATGTAAAACTCCTGAGCTTGCTTGTGAAGTCACTCTGCAACCTCTAGCGCGTTTTCCCTTAGATGCTGCCATTTTATTTTCAGATATTTTAACGATCCCGGATGCGATGGGGCTTGGGCTTTATTTTAAAGAAGGTGAAGGGCCTGCTTTTGAACGACCCTTGCGAACTGCACGTGATGTTCATGCCTTAGCTGTCCCAAAATCAGAGGAACATTTAACCTATGTACTTGATACTATCGCTATGATCAGGCATGAACTTGCAGGTAAAGTGCCATTGATAGGCTTTTGCGGCAGCCCTTGGACGATGGCGACATATATGGTAGAAGGCAATGCAAATAAAGCTTTTCCTGCTATTCAAATCATGATGAAAGATGAATCCACTGTATTGCATCATTTGCTTACTAAGTTGGCAGAAGCCGTCATCTCGCATTTGAATGCGCAAATCAGGGCAGGCGCACAGGTCGTGATGATATTTGATACCTGGGGCGGGATGCTTGATACGCAATCTTATCAAGCATATGCTTTACATTATATCAAGATCATTATTCAAAACTTAATAAAAGAAAATGCAGGTTTGCGAGTTCCCGTTATTTTGTTTACAAAAGGAGGAGGGCAATGGCTAAATTTAATGCGAGAAACAGCTTGTGATGTATTAGGCGTTGATGGGTTGGTACATCTTGGGCATGCAAGGCGAGAAGTGGGTGAAAAAATAGCATTGCAGGGCAATATGGATCCAACAATTTTATATCAATCACCCGACAATATAGAAGCTGAAGTCGATCGTGTACTTGCAGAATTTGGTCCAGGTTCTGGACATATATTTAATTTGGGACATGGTATTGCACCCGATGTTTTGCCTGAGCATGTCGCAGTATTGGTTGATGCTGTGCATCGCTTAAGTCAAAAATATCATAAGGACATTGCATGAGTGAATCTTTTAAACCTGCCTGGTGGTTATCTAATAATCATTTACAAACGCTTTGGCCAACGTTATGTCGACGTCCAATGAATCATATCAGCATTACAAGAGAACGCTTTGAATTGCCAGATGGCGATTTTGTCGATTTGGATTGGTCAGGAAGTGGTAATGGTCCTATTGTGATTATGTTGCACGGTCTTGAAGGATCTATCGACTCACCCTATGCAAAAGGCATGTTGCATGCTATGTCGCGGCATGGTTGGCGCGGTGTACTCATGCATTTTCGCTGTTGCAGCGGGGAGCGTAATCGACTACCACGGACTTATCATTCGGGAGAAACCGGTGATATTAATACGATCGTTACAGCATTGTCGCATAGAGAGCCTGGTGTATCCTTGGCAGCTATGGGATTTTCATTGGGAGGAAACGTATTATTAAAATGGTTGGGTGAGTCGGGTAAAAATAATATACTGAAAGCTGCTATTGCCATTTCGGTTCCTTTTGAGTTGGATAAATCAGCGAATAGAATTAATCAGGGATTTTCCAGACTTTATCAATGGCATTTGCTGAGATCGTTACATAATAAAATGCAATGGAAATTTCGTGAACAAGCTTCACCGATTCATATCCCTCCACTATCTGAGTTACATACGATACGCGATTTTGATGAAGCGGTGACCGCACCTTTGCATGGTTTTGCAAATGCAGAAGAATATTATGCAAAATCCAGTTGTAGACCATATCTGCGCAACATTCATGTGCCTACACTTTTATTGCAAGCAAAAGATGATCCTTTTATGACAGAAGATTTGTTACCTGGCCCGGATGAATTATCTTCAGCTATGACTTTAGAGTTAACTGAAAAAGGCGGGCATGTAGGTTTTGTGAGCGGACCATTGCCATGGCAGGCAGAATATTGGTTAGAAAAAAGAGTGCCATTATTTTTAAAGGAATATCTATAAAAGGAATGCCCATGGATTATTTCAAACAACCCATTTCCGAATATATATGGGACATTAAATACCGCTATCGTCAACAAGATAAGATTATCGATCATACGATTGAAGATACGTGGCAGCGTGTTGCAAAAGCTGCATCACATGCAGAGTCTAAACAAGAGCGTGCAGCATGGCAAAAGCAATTTTATTCCATACTTGAAAATTTTCAATTTTTACCCGGCGGCCGAATTCTTGCAGGTGCTGGCACTCAACATGATGTAACTTTATTTAATTGTTTTGTCATGCCTATTTTAGAAGACTCATTGCATGGCATATTTGATGCCCTAAAAGAAGCTGCGCTGACATTACAGCAAGGCGGCGGCGTAGGTTATGATTTTTCTGTATTGCGGCCTAAAGGATGGATGGTGACACATACGGGAGCAGTGGCATCTGGGCCCGTGTCATTTATGCGTATTTGGAATGTGATGTGCAGCACTATGCAATCAACGGGTGCAAGACGTGGAGCCATGATGGGGGTGTTGCGTTGTGATCATCCTGATATTGAAGCATTTATCGCTGCTAAACGTGATCCTCATGAGTTAAGGCATTTTAATGTTTCAGTGCTTGTTTCAGATGCATTTATGCAAGCTATAGAAAAAAATAGTGAATGGGCTTTGGTTTTTCCAGATAAGCATGTTGTACGAACAGTGAATGCTCGAGATCTGTGGGAAAAAATCATGAGATCTGCTTATGATTATGCGGAGCCTGGCGTTTTATTTGAAGATACCATCAATAGGAAAAATAATTTATGGTATCGAGAAAGAATCAGTGCTACAAATCCTTGCGGTGAAATTCCATTGCCAAATTATGGTGCTTGTAATTTAGGTGCTATGAATCTAACACAATTTATTATCAATCCCTTTACAGACAAATCGAGTATTGCTTGGGATAAATTAAAAAAATCTACTGAAATTGCAACGCGATTTTTAGATAATATTATTGATATTTCAAGATATCCACTGAAAATGCAAAAACAAGAAGCTTATGCGACAAGACGGATTGGTTTAGGTATTACGGGTTTAGCAGATGCTTTGCTTATGTTAGGCGTACGTTATGGTAGTCAGGAATCGTTAAAAATAGCGAGTCATATCATGCGTTGTATTTCAGAAGCCACATGGCATACTTCTATTGAATTGGCAAAAGAAAGAGATGTTTTTCCTTTGTTCCAAAAAGAAAAATATTTGGAAGGAGAATTCGTTAAACAGTTACCGTCTGACATTCAACAAGACATCGCAAAACATGGTGTGCGTCATAGCCATCATAATACGATTGCACCTACGGGTACGATCAGTCTTTTAGCGAACAATGTTTCACATGGTATAGAACCGATATTTAGTGCCAGCTATCAGCGTACAGTAAGATCTTTGCAGGATGAGTTACAACATTTCACAGTGAAAGATTTTGCTGTGCATCAGTTTAAAAATGATCAGGCATTGCCAGAAGCTTGGGTAGATAGTCAAACCTTAACCCCTGATGATCATTTACAAATACAGGCCGCAGTGCAGCCTTATATTGATAATGCGATTTCAAAAACAATTAATATTCCTGAACACTATCCTTACGAAAAGCTTCATGATGTTTATGCTAAAGCGTTTGTATTAGGATTAAAGGGCTGCACGATATACCGACCTAATGCGATTACAGGCAGTGTTTTAACTCTCGCTGATCATGTGGATCGTTGTGATCAATGTCATGAATAATTTGATTTTTATTTTCAGACAATCCGCATTGTTGTAAAAACGCATCAAGTTTAGGTTCCCGGCCTCCCAGGAAATCTTTAAGCAATTCCATGCCTTCTTTCGTAGATCCTGGTTCTAAAATACAACGGCGATAATGAGAGCCTGCTTCTTTTGACAATGGATTGGCACTAAAAACGGTGTCATACATATCGGCTGCGTAGGATTCCGATAACAGATATCCATAATAACCAAAATCATAACCATCTACGGAATGACAGAAATTAGCTGGGACACATGCTTCAGGAACAACGGGTAGATGCAAAATACTTTGTTGAAGTTGTTGAAAAAATTCCTTGATGTCCATACTACGCAATGTTTCAATAGGCAGAGTGTATAATTTCGCATCGAAAATGCCATATAATAATTGACGTTTATAAAAATAACCGGCATGAAGTTTGTCCTTCTCTTTCAATTTCAATGCAATATCGGCTGGCAAAGGCTGTTGTGTATCAGGATGTGCGCTGATCATACGAAGCACAGCAGGTTCATAGCACCAATTTTCTAACATTTGTGAAGGTGCCTCAACAAAGTCAGTTTCTGTTTTATCAGCATGATAACAAGTCAATTTAGCTTTAGAACACATAAAATGCATGATATGACCAAATTCATGAAAGAATGTGACAACATCATCAAAGGAGAAATTATCTTTGGGGAAATTGACCACTAAAGCCGCGATATTTTCCTGTCTTTGCCGAGGCAGGTTTGTGATATGCGATATATCACAGCTCAAGGCATGTGGAAATGCAGCTGCATGACCAAATTTTCCGGTACGTGGATGCAAATCCAAGGTAAAATTACCTATGCGTATTTGGCTGGCTTGATCAAACACATCATAACAAAGTGTGTCTGGATGCCAACTGGCTTTATTATTTTTTTTGATAAATCTCAATCCTAATAAATCCTGATAAATTTGTAAGGTGCCAGAGACCACTTTTTCAAGTGGAAAATATTTTTTAATTTCATTCATGTCAATGTTAAACATGGCTTCTTCGCGCAATCTTAGATAGCGACGCATATCGTAGATTTGTAATGTAAAGCTATCATTTTTTTCATAATTTCTTGCAAATTGAGTCAGCTCATGTAAGTTCTTTTCCAAAAGAGGAGTGAAGCGTTGATTCATCGTATTAAGAAAATCCGAAACTTTGTCCTCTGTCTCGAGTATTCTGGTTTCGGCAATATATTCCGCATGTGTTTTGTAATCCAGCATTTGCGCCGCCATATGACGTAGTTCGACGATGCGTTTTAAAATGGGAATATTTTTCTCTTCACATCGCGTCTCAAAAGCAATGTACATGTCTTTGCGTAATTGCCTATGTTGAGCATATTCCATAATCGGAAAAAAATCGGGATATTTCAATGTGACCTTGTATTTTCCATTAGGTAGTTTGCGTGCAGGATCAGCTAACCAATCTTCTGGCAAACCCTTTAACTCTTCAGCAGTTTTTTCAAAACTGGTATCATCTTTATTAAGATTAGCTTGAAATTCCGTCGCTAATGCCTCAATTTCTTGCTTGATTTTTTTGAGGGCATTTCTTTTTTCCGGATCTTCAATGTACAGTCCATTTCTTTTGTATTCTTCCATGATATCAGTAAAAGCTAATTGTTCTTCTTCATCTAATTTTTCTTGTTCTTTTTGATAGATTTCTGTTTCATAATATCTCAACACTTCAAATACATCGTATCGTTGCTCGCATTCGATAAGAAAATCCTTGAATTCTTCTTCAGCTTTTTCACTTTCGTCTCGCACTTCTTCTTTTTGATGCACATGTTGTGGAAAAGTGCATAAAGCACGTGCTTTTTGGGTATAAATCTCAACATCAAGTAAGGGTTGTACGGCTGTTGCAAAAGAAATTTTCTCAGGGGTTTTTTTGAGTGAAGCTACCGCGTCATACGTTTCTTGATAACATTTTTTTATGCGGAACATATAACCGCGTATGACTTCAGCAGTGATGTCAGAAAAATCCAATTTGGTTTCGAAAAGTTCCTGAGCAAGCGGCGCTAACTTATTGGGTTGTGGTTTTTTAGCATAAGATGCTAACATTTCTGTTTGTGTAAACATTGTTAATCTTCCTTTGAAATGGGTCTTGATTTTACTAAAAGTAGAAGGATTTCCTGGTCTTCAATTTTATAGACTAAACGTAAACTGTCTATTTGTTCGCTATAAAGCCCCATCATGCCAGTAATTTTTTTTGCACCAGGCGGCCTGGGATTGATTGCCAATGCTTCTGCTAGTTTAATCACTAAACGCCGATGTTTTGTGGAAAGCAAATGTATTTGATGATGTGCTGTTGGTGCGATTTTAAGATTGTATGGAGTGGTCACGGCTGTGTGCCTATATCTTCTTTTAATTTTTCAAGCGTTATCGTACCTTCATGGCGTGCTTCTTTTAAAGCTTCGATGGCTTCGCGTAGGTCCTGGTTATCTTGAGATTCTTGTAGTGAAGCAAGATCTTCAATAGGAATGATTGCAGCAATTTCTTTACCTCGACGAGTAAGAATGATGCGCTCCTTGCTATGAGCGACGCGATTCACTAAATCGGGAAATTGTTCTTTGGCCTCTAAGGTATTGAGAACAGTGACTGTCATGATATAAATTCCATTTTATGTGTCTAAATATCCTCTTGCCATCAGATGAGATGGCAAGGGAATCTATAGTATTAAGCTGTTGCCGTCTCTTTTTCCATAGAAACAGTATACTTACCCACTGAAGCTAAACTGTTCAACTTGGCTCGGTGATAGAAAGCTTGTTGAGCGGCTTTAACTTGTTGGCTATCGCCATGCCATAGTTTCATGGGTTTGTCTTGTAATGCGCGCGCATAAGAGTAACTGACATTCCATGGAAGATGTCCGAAAAGTGCGTTCATGGCATTTAAGTTAGCTGTCGCTTCTTCGGATGACTGACCGCCGGATAAGAAATTAATGGTGGGTACAGCAGCAGGCACTGTGCGTTTTAAAACCGTGATGGTGGCTTTGGCCACTTCATCGCAGCTTGCTTTAACAGGGCAGGTTTTGCCATTGATGACCATGCTTGGTTTTAAGACTATGTATTCTAATTGTACTTTATGTTTTTTTAGCGCGTGAAATACAGCATTAAGTACGCGCTCGCTGACTTCAGCGCTGCGTTCAATGGTATGTGCGCCATCAATTAAAACCTCAGGTTCAACAATAGGAACGATACCGTTAGCTTGGCAAATAGCAGCATAACGAGCTAAGCATTCAGCATTTGTTTTAATAGCAAGCATGCTTGGAGTGTGATCTGAAATGGCATAAACAGCACGCCATTTTGCAAAACGAGCACCTTTTGCTCTGTAGTCAACGAGGCGTTCGGAAAGACCGTCTAAACCTTGGGTGACTTGTTCATCAGCAGTATTTGGAAGTATCACTAAACCTTTGTCAACTTTGATGCCAGGAACGATGCCTAATTGTTCTAATTTTTTGGGAAAGGGTGTTCCATCCAGCGCTTTTTGGTTCAAGGTTTCTTCGAATAAAATGACTCCAGCAATGAACTCATTCACGCCTGGTGTGGTCACTAGCATATCACGATAAGCTCGGCGTGTTTCTTCAGTCGATTCTACATTCACTGCAGCAAAGCGTTTAGTGATAGTAGGAGAACTTTCGTCGGCGGCAAGAATACCTTTTCCACGAGCGGCAAGTAATTTAATAGTTGATTCAAGGTCTTTCATCTTAATAGTCCTGTTGTATAGAAAGTGGGGCTAGGTTAGCATATTTAATAAGACTTCGCAAAAATCACCCTCTGCGCACTTTTTCCACCACTGAAAATACATTGACCAGGTTCGGGCTGTTCGGTCAGAGGAATGCAGCGTATGGTGACGTTTAAGTCTTGTTTGATCTTGGCTTCAATGGCGCGATCTCCATTCCAATGCGCGAGTGCAAATCCGCCATCTGATTTTGTAAAAAAGTCATAAAAATCGGCTTTATTATCTATGATTCGGGTGTTTTGCTGTTGAAATGCACGAGCGCGATCAAGTAGTGCAGTTTGTAAATCTTCTAATTCTGTCACAATATTATTAATAAATTGTTCTCTGCTCATACTTAATCTATCTTTATATTCTTTATCTCTACGTCCCACAAAAACAGCATTATTTTGCAGTTCTTTTCCACCGACTTCAACACGAATAGGCACGCCTTTTTTGACCCAACTCCAGGCTTTTTCCCCGCCGGTTAATTCGCGAGTATCAATTTCAACGGCAAGCGGTCTTTGATCAAAATAAACTTTGCGCAAATCAGTTGCCAGTTGTTCGCAATACGCCATGATATCGGCACGTTGTTCCTCTTTGTGTATCATGGGAAGAATAACCACATGTAAGGGTGCGATTTTAGGTGGTAATACCAAACCATTGTCATCGCTATGCGTCATGATGAGACCGCCAATCATACGCGTTGAAACACCCCATGAAGTGGTATAAGCCAGCTCTTCAACTCCTTTATCATTGGAAAATTTTATGTGAAAAGCTTTAGAAAAGTTTTGGCCTAAATAATGGGATGTGCCAGCTTGAAGCGCTTTTTTGTCTTGCATCATGGCTTCTATGCAATAGGTATTGACGGCGCCTGGAAAACGTTCGCTTTCAGATTTTTCACCTTTGATGACAGGCATGGCTAAATAATTTTCTACAAAAGCGGTATATAAATCCAGAATTTTTAAGGTTTCATCAACAGCTTCTTTAGATGTTGCATGAGCAGTATGACCTTCTTGCCACAAAAATTCTGAAGTGCGCAAAAACATGCGTGTGCGCATTTCCCAGCGCATGATATTGGCCCATTGGTTAATTAGTAAAGGCAGGTCACGATACGATTGGACCCAGCGTGAAAATGCCTCACCTATAATGGTTTCTGAGGTGGGGCGAATAATATAGGGCTCTTCGAGCGGGCTGGTAGGAATGAGTTTTCCTTCTTCATTCACACCTAAACGATAATGCGTGACCACAGCACATTCTTTCGCGAACCCTTCGATGTGCGCGGCTTCTTTTTCTAAAAAGCTCACCGGAATCAGCAAAGGAAAATAAGCATTTTTATGACCGGTTGCTTTGAGCTGATCATCTAACACCCGTTGGATATTTTCCCATATGGCATACCCCCAGGGTTTTATGGTCATGCAACCGCGAACAGGTGAAATTTCTGCGAGATCAGCGGCTTTTATGACTTGTTGATACCATTCGGGATAGTCTTGCAGACGTGTAGGAGTAATCGCTGTTTTTGGCGTTTGTTTAACATTGGTTGAGTTCATCTAGCACCTGTTTTGTATGTCCTTGGACTTTAACTTTACGCCATATGGCACGAATAATGCCTTTTTCATCGATGAGAAAAGTGGAACGTTGTATACCTAAAAAAGTGCGGCCAAATAAACTTTTTTTATTGATAATGCCATAAGCTTCGCATACATCGCCATTTTCATCTGCTAATAAGGTAAAAGGCAAAACATATTTTTGTTTGAATTTTTGGTGGCGTTCGGGATTGTCTTTGGAAATACCCAAGACCACAGTGTTTTGATTAGAAAATTGAGCCAGTGAATCACGAAAATCACAGGCTTCGCGTGTGCAGCCTGGGGTGTTATCTTTAGGATAGAAATATAATATCACTTTTTTTCCGCGAAAATCTTTTAGCGATACCGGGTTATTCTGATCTGAGGGTAATGTGAAATCAGGCGCTTGATCGCCCGCTTTGAGTGCCATGCCGAAGTCTCTTTATCCATTGAAATGTGCGGATATAATGAATCAGGAATAAAAAAAAGGCAACACGTAAACCACTTTGTGCTGCCTTATAAAATCGAACTAGCTATCTTATAAGTATTATTTAGTTAGTTCGTAACCACCCCACGCGCCTAATCCTGCGCCAACTACAGTTCCTGCGACGCTGCCGCCAGTTAAGGCGCTACCTGCAACACCGCCAAGCACAGCGCCGCCGCCAATACCCGCAGCTTGTTTTTGACCTGTAGTACATCCTGTGATTGATGTGGTTGCTAAAACAATAACCAATGTTGCAATTAGATTTCTCATGGCACCCACCCTCCATTTATGATTTATTTTTGTCTACATCATTGATACTAACATAATTAAGCCATAGCAAATCTTAGCCTTGCGCTAACTCATTGATTGCATGAAAGTATAAAAAATTGACTTATTATTGATTAGGTTAGGGCAAAAAGACGCTGTTGTCCCCAAGCTTTTTGGCTTAATGTTGACCATAATTGTGGTAAATAGCCATTTATTTGCTTATCAAGCTGCCAGGGCGGATTAATGATTAGCATGCCGCAGCCATTGAGATGTTGCGCGCTGGATTCGGGATAGATGCAGAGTTCAGCAATCAACATGGGTTGCTCTATAAGCTTTTTAAGCTCCTGGTAAAAGCGTTCAATGGGAGGGCGGTCTTTGATGGGATACCAAATGGCATAAACTCCTGTGGCAAAGCGTTTTAGTGCTAAAGGTAGAGTATTTATAAGATGGCTGAATTCGTTCTGTTGTTCATAAGGCGGGTCGATCAAAATTAATCCACGCCGTTCTTTGGGCGGTAAAAAAGCTTTTAAGCTTTGATAAGCATCCAAACGATGTGTGCTGACTCTTTTGTCATGTGCAAACCTTTCTTTGATGGTTTGGTATACGCTCGGATGCAATTCAGAAAGTACCATCCTATCTTGTGCGCGTAATAAGGAATGTGCGATATAAGGTGAGCCAGGGTAATAGCGCAGCTCGGACTCAGGATTTGCTTTTTTTACGCAGTTTACATAAGTCATTATATTGTCATGACATGATTGATCTAATAATAAGCTGATACCAGATTTGTATTCTTTGCTTTTTTGAGCAGTATCAGAAGATAAATCATAAAGGCCTGCACCTGCATGAGTATCAATATAACAAAAACCACTTTCTTTACGCTGTAAAGCTTCGATCAATGATACTAAAATAGCATGTTTGAAAACATCAGCAAAATTACCGGCGTGATAAGAGTGACTATAATTCATATCATTCCCATAATGGATAATGTTCTAGATTGATTTTTTCATCAAAAAAGATTTTAGTTCCTGATGCAAATGACTCGGTGTAATCCGAAACATAAAAATGCTTGTGACCGGAACCATTGTTATTCAGTAATTTATCATCTTCCAGGCGTTTGGTGACGGCTTCGGCGACGACATAAGATGGATCAATAATGGTAATTTTATGATTAAAATACTGCGCTATTTTATTTTTAACGACAGGATAATGTGTGCAAGCTAATATCAAGGCTTCAATGTCTTTTAAAGAATGATGAGATAAGTATTCCGCAAGCAAACTGTCAATGACGCTATTGTCGCCAAATTCCTCTATGGCAGATGCCAACAAATTGGTAGCTAAAGAGTTTAATTGTACGCCATTATTCAATGTGTCGATTTTCTTTTTATAGACATTAGAATTAACCGTTTGGCGAGTACCAATCAGTCCCAGGCGTTTATTGGCATAATGTAATTGGATATGATGCACCATGGGATCAATGACATTCATGACAGCAGCTTGCGGCCCTACATATTCTTTGACTAAATCAAAGGCTGCCGAGGTGGCTGAGT
Source organism: Gammaproteobacteria bacterium (assembly GCA_013288655.1). Classification (GTDB taxonomy): domain Bacteria; phylum Pseudomonadota; class Gammaproteobacteria; order DSM-16500; family DSM-16500; genus JABDBK01. Next base: position 14,553 of record JABDBK010000035.1, read on the forward strand.
AACATGCGATCAATATCAGTTTGCAATGCTGTTTAAGCAGCATGTCGGCAATTTTGACTGAATAAGCCTGGATAGCCGAGGTTGATTTTTCGCCATAAGGCATGTGCGCAGTATCGCCAAAATAGACGATGTCTTCTTTGGGTAACTGGGTGACAATAGCCTGTGCGACGGTAAGCCCGCCAATGCCGCTATCGAATATGCCTATGGGATCAGTTTTGTTTGTCATAGCGCAGTATTATAGACTTATCTGAGTTTTGACACGAGCGATTTGATTCATTAATTCTTTTTTATTGTTTTCAAAGTTCCTATAACCTTCAAATAAGGTAGAAACGGTACTTTTCTGCTTGAAAAATAAGCCAAAGTAGTTATCTTTTGTTTTACATGGAATAAAAGGATTTTCCTCGCAAAGTTTTTTGACTACTGCGTTAGCATCTTTTTTAGAGGTTTGATTCTGGACCACATTAAAGACCATTTGTTCTGCTAGTGCTTTGTGAATCAATGCGTAATGATGGCTCGTTTTTGTTCTTTCACCTTGGGAAAAGGTGTAGTATTTGCTATTGGCGTCATGCTCGCGCAAATAATTAAACTCAGAATTAGATAAGATATTGCGTAATTTTATCAAATTATTATTATCATTTTCTGAAAATATGTACTGTATAAGCAGTTTTGAGTCATCGTGTTTATTTTTTCTTAGGATGATATCATGATAATTTTGGATAAAACCACTATATATTAATAAACAATTTAGCTCTAAGAAAGGGATATCACTGGGAAATTTTCCATAATCACCGACAAAAATGGGTGTTGATGCTTGTTCCTGTATTTCTTCAGTGATTTGACTTTCCCATTGATCTAATGGTTTATCGCTGACCAGATCCATTTTCATCTCATTAATTTCTATGTTGATGTTATGCAATGCATCAACTATGTTTTCATCCCCGAGGAGACGTTCTATCCTATTTGCTTTGAGATGTATACAATAATTAGCATTGTCTCGTCTTTCATTATTATCCAGATTATTTTGATCAAACAAAATATCAATAGCACTCCCAAACGTTTCAATACTAGTGCCATTTTCTGTGTGATATTCATGAGATAGAGATCTTATTTTTTCACATAAGGCAGGGCTATGATTTTTCAATGTATTCCACCAATCAGCAAATGCAGCAATAGCTGCATAGGCAGCAGAACCTGCAGTTTGATGACTACCTGTAACTTTATAATTTCCCGCAAGCAATCCTTTTTGTAAAATTTCAAATTGGGTATATACGTCCGACTCAGATATTGCACGGGTGTGTTTATCTAAAAATTCGGTATGTTCAATGAGTTTTTTCAAAGTAGGAGATTTTTGTTTAAGCAAGGCCAGGGTTTCCTGGGACAAAGGCGGCACTGGCGTGATATTTTTTGGATCCGTTCCGAACCAGATATGTTCTAATAATTTATTATGATCTTTAAGGCGCACGATAGCCATCTGTACCACAAGTTGATAAAGATGTATTTCATTGCCTGGTAATCTAAAAAAATCCTTGAATTCTGGAAGCGTCGTTTCTTCTATCCCTATGCTAGGATCGAACCATGTAATTTGCACATTTTCACCATCATTACTTACAAATCGATCTTTTGTGCAAGCATTTGTTAATAATATATTTTGAGGAGGGGTATCTTTGTCAGTGATTCTTTTAGCTAACAAAAGACATAATTGGTTTGCTAAAGAATGACTGGTATAACAATAATCCATGCGGGTGTTTAAAATGGCATCTTCTCTTTCTGCAAGAATGAGTTTGCATTTTTCTATGAATTGCGGCTTTGTTTCTGCGGTTTTAACGGCATTTAATAAGCTTTTGATTAAAATAACGAGATCCATTTTTTCATTTGCTGTCATGGTCTCATTAGCTGAATGTAAATTTTTTAATATTTCAGACATAGCTAGCAATATTTCATGAGAAAACGTTAAATATTCTATGTCTACTTTTTGTATATTTTCTTGTGAACGTGCGCGCATCGAAATGAATTCAGATAATTTCTCCGTGTTTTCTCTTTCCTGGATCATGATAGCATCAAGAGTTGATTCAGCAGATGCATATTGAGAAAACAATCTCAGTATCTCCTGATCTTGTTTATTTTCAATGTTGTTTATTTTTGCCCCTTGCATTATTAAATATTGCACTATTGCTTTTTGATTATATTTTATCGCCAGTTCGAGCGGGGTTTGTTTTTCTCCTAAAAGTTTTTGATTCAAGAGATTATAATTTAATAATAATTTAACTGTTTTGATATCATTTTCAAAAAGGGCCTTTTCAAGACGTAATGGATTATATAGATATGTTAGATGAGCGGCTTGCAATGCATTGAATAAATCTGTTTTATCATCATAATGTAAAAGTAACGATGCCATTTCTATATGAATATTTTCTAAAGCAAGCATCAAAGGGGTTTTGCCAGCTTTATTTTTGCGATGCACATCTGCGCCGTTTTCTAATAAGAGGATGAGCATGGGTAAATTTTTATTGATAACAGCCCAATGAATGGCATGATTCTCTGTATCATCGCGCCGCCAGTTCTCCCATTGTTCTTTATCTTGTTTTGCACACACTAATAATGCTTGTACAAACTCCGAATTATTCTCATATGCAGCATCTACAATTTGACTGCCTAAAGGTTCCTGGCTTAACATTTTGTTTCCTTATCTTATATAAATCTATCCATGTTTATATTTTAGTGTTGCATTTTAATCGGCGTAAATAAATGCTTGTGCTCGTTCGTATTCTTCTTGTGTATTGATCTCAAGTGTTTTGCCTTCGGTTAAACAAACACGAATCTTATAGCCATGTTCCAATGCACGCAATTGTTCCAAAGCTTCTGTTTTTTCCAAAGGTGTTTGCGGCAGTTGTGTATATTGCAATAAAAAATCACGGCGAAAAGCATACAACCCCATATGGTTATAAACAGGTGCGATATGAGGTACGCGAAAATAAGGAATAGGTGCACGGGAAAAGTAAAGCGCATTGCCTTTGATGTCAGTCAGGACTTTTACAGTACCTGGATCATCATATTTTGACATATCTAAAGGATAGGCAAGCGTCGTCATATCAGGTGTTTCGCCGGATAAATAAGG
>JABDBK010000036.1 GCA_013288655.1 Gammaproteobacteria bacterium
CAGTCTTCTTATCCAGATGAATTTATTGCACAACTGAAGTGGCTTGGACACATGCACTCAGCACATAACAGCGGTATAAATGCTGAAGAAAATATTGCGCATGTATCGGCTAATCAGCCGGACTCGCATTTCCCTTTGCTTTATTTTCCTAAAACGGCGGATGGTGTCAATCAATTATTCAACATTCTTACGCCAGAGCAATGCAGAATAGCATGTAATAGTCTAAAAGAAAAAATTCCTCAAGCCATTAAAAATCTGCGGGATTTTTGCTCAGTATTTTATCATTTAACGGCAGAAAAACGCGAAGTAGCGTTTGATATCCTAAAAGAGCGCTTGCCAGAAATCATTCATACATCTCGCGATTTTAAATGGGCATTTCGTATTCTTATTCCTATGCCAGAATTATACGATGCAGTATATGTTAGTCTAAATCTAAAAAAAGCTTTGCCAGAAATGGTTGACACAATTGATGATTTTTGGTGGATGCATAAATGGCTGAAATACGAGGAATTCGTAGTAGTGCGTGATAAACTAATGTCACGATTGCCAGAATTAAATATTAACACATCATATGACTTTAATCTTTTGTTTGAGTTTCTTACGCAAGAACTACGAACAAAAGCGTTTGAAATTCTACACAAACAAAATATATGGATAAACATCATTGGAAATACACCCGATCTTAATAGGGTATTAACGAAACTTACGCATGAACAACAAACAAGAGTACTTATTAGCCTAAAAGAAACTCTGCCAGAAATCATTATGATGGCAGAGGCAGAGGATTTAAATTGCTTCGTTAAGCAGCTTGATCTTGATCAACGTATAGCGGTCTTTCATGTTATAGAAAAAATCTTACCTAGGATCGTGCTTACACCAAATGATTTATACATGATGCTTGTTGGTCTTCCGTTCTTCGTATGTGTTGACGTGTTTAATAGGTTAAAAAATAATCCTCAATGGCTTCATTTAATTTATCCAAGCCCTCAACTATTTATCGAAAACATTTCAAAGCACCCACCGCTCTTTCAACAAACCATAAAAAGATTTTTATTACCGACATTGGAATCTATGGAGAGAGAAGCAAAGAGAGCTGCTGATCAAACTGAATTAAAAGTTTCTTCATCACGACAATCGCAACCGGCATTTTTCTCTTCCATTGAGGCCGCTCATGAACAAAAATCTCCACATTTTCCTCCAATGTTACCGGAAGAAAAACATAAATCATCAACATTTAAAGATTCAATTTTAAAAGATATAGAAGAAGAAATGGATGAATTAGCTTGGGACGAGAGTAACTTAGGGTTGAGAAAATATCAATTCTGGAGGGATCTAAGTGCTAAATTTAATTTATTAGATTTAAATAATTGGAGCGATATAGATAATTTTAGATCTAATTTTATCACCCCAGCTTATGAAAAAACACACATAGTTAACTCTAAAAGAACTTGGTACGGTTTTCTCAGCTCAGAAACGGCTTCTTTACGATTGGTCAAAAAAATTGATTCTTTTATCCAGAAAAACGCTATGCAAACGGATATGGGTGAAACAATGAAAAGAATAAGGCGTGAAAATATGGGTTAATAGGCGCGGCACTTTGTTAACCCCTTTTTCTTTCAACGTTAACTACCAAACACCTCATCCACATGCACCCAATCCGACAACTCGCCCAACGCAATAAAAAACATCGTATAATCAATATTGTCCGTCGCGTGCAACAGCTGCAGCATCTCATTCCAACGAGTCACAGGGCGAGGATGTTTTTCGCACCAGTGATCGATCATTCTATTGACATTCGTTTCATCTTTATGGGCCACCATAATTGCAATAGTAAGTGACTTCTGCAAAGCATCTAATTCGTCTCGCAATCGCAATCTAGCCATGGTATTCCAATGTCCTTCACGCATATCACTTGATATTTGATCACGGAACCACACTAAATTAAATTTAGTGCCCACGTGAAAATACATTTCGGCTGTTTTGATCAAATCAAAATGATTTTTTGTAGCAACCTCTATGACATTAAGAAATATATATATGGCACGATAGGATGCGATTCTTTCGGCAGTTTTTCTAGGGATACCTGCGTTTGCAAATTGATCTGCCAAAGATTCTAAATATTTTTTGGTGGTGCCGCTCATTAAATCAGGAAGCATAGGAATAAGTTTTTCAATAGGGACTACGAAATGTTTTATTGTTTTAGCAATATCTTTCGTTAAATAACGACTTCTCAAAAACCAACGTGTCGATAAGTTCATTAAATGTCTAACATGATGCAATAATTCATATTGTAATTTTGCAGGTACAATAAAATCCAGTTCATCAATAATTTTTCCAAGCTCATCGGATTGAAAGACTGCCGATGAAATAACATAGGCACAAATGACCTCAGGAATACTTGCGCCCGTTTCCGTTTTTTCTCTATGTACAAACGTCATTCCCATTTCATTGACGACTTTATTTGATAACTGCGTTGCAATGATTTCTCTATGTAATCGATGTTTCATCATATATTGAGGATATTTATTTTTTATCAGACTGGGGAAAGCCTTTTCAACCAAAGTCGAAAAATAGTTCTCTTCTGGCAAATGAGAAGCGAGTATTTCATTTTTAATATAAATTTTTGAATACTCTAATAAAACTGCAAGCTCAGGGCCTGTAATAGGTTGTTCCGCTGCCTTGCGATCAAGCATGGATTTATCATCTGGCAAAAATTCAATGGCTCGATTTAAATCACCCTTCGCTTCTAATTCTTTTATGTAATGTTGATAAATACCTACAAAATGTGAATCCCGCGACACAGAAAGTGCAAGCGCTTGGGCCTGCTGATAATTATCATGTAACACTAAACTTGCAACTTCATCACACATTTCTTGCAAAATGCTATGTCGATCAGCTTCATTTAATTTACCATCAGCAATGACTTGGCTTAACAATATTTTTATATTCACTTCATGATCAGAGCAATCAACCCCGCCTGAATTATCAATAAAATCTGTGAAAATATTGCCGCCTTGCATTGCATATTCAATACGTCCCAATTGAGTCACACCTAAATTACCGCCTTCGCCAATGACTCGTGCACGGACCTCACCCCCATTAACTCGGCATTCATCATTGGTCCTATCACCGACTTCCACATTATTTTCAGAAGCAGCTTTAATATAAGTACCTATGCCGCCATTATAAAGCAAATCGACAGGCGCTTTTAAAATAGCCTTAATTACATCATCTGGTGCAAGCGAATGGTCTTCTATCGCCAAACATTTTCTTATTTCATCACTCAATTCAATGGTTTTAGCTTTTCGACTAAAAACACCACCGCCTTTTGAAATGAATGCTTTATTATAATCTTGCCATGAAGAGCGTGGTAAATTAAAGAGTCGTGCACGTTCATCAAAAGATCGTGCCGCATCAGGTGAGGGATCAATAAAAATATCTCTATGATCAAAAGCAGCAATTAACTTTGCATGATTAGTATAAATCAGGCCATTACCAAAAACATCGCCGCTCATATCGCCAATACCTACGATGGTAAAATCATCTTTTTTAATATTGATATTCAAATCTAAAAAATGGCGTTTAATAGATTCCCATGCACCTCTAGCTGTAATCCCCATGACTTTATGGTTATACCCTTCTGAACCACCTGAAGCAAATGCATCGCCTAACCAAAATTGATAATCCTTTGAAAGTTGATTTGCTATATCAGAAAAATTACCCGTGCCTTTATCTGCCGCTACCACAAAATAAGGATCATAATCATCGTAGCAAATAATACCTTCAGGATGAATGCATTCGTCGTGAACAATATTATCAGTAATATCTAACAAACCTGAAATAAATTGTTTATAACAACTTACCACTTCATTTTCAAATACGCTTTTATCGACAAAAGATGAAATTCCATGCAATACAAACCCGCCTTTTGCGCCGGATGGAACAATCACTGCATTTTTTACTCGTTGTGCTTTCATCAATCCTAAAATTTCAGTGCGAAAATCCTCGCGTCTATCCGACCAGCGAATGCCTCCGCGTGAAACTTTTGTGCTGCGTAAATGAATTCCGCTAAACTGTGGAGAGTACACAAAAATTTCGTACAATGGCTTAGGCAATGGCAGCCCTGGAACAAGCGCACTGCTTAATTTAATGGATAAATAATTTTTTTCTTTTGTTTTGAATAAATGAATATAATTAGTGCGTAATGTTGCCTTAATCAAAAGAAATATACCTCGCATGACCCTGTCATGTTCTAAGCTGGTAATAAGATCTAAATCATGGGATATGGTTTCCGTTAAACGATCCACAAGCTGAGACTTATTAACGGTAAATTTTTCTATAAACAAATTTACTAAAAGCGATGCTAAATTAGCATATTCTGCTACCGTTTTTTGTATATATGCTTGACTTAGCTTAAAACCAATTTGTTGTAAATATTTAGTATAAGTACGTAAGATCGTAATTTCTTTACAATTTAATTTTGCGCTTAATACTAATTTATTTAATTGATCATTTTCAGATTCACGCAAATAAATTTGTCTGAATGCATCTTGAAATATAGATTTAACATTATCTAAATCAATGGTTGAAGCAGACATATACTCTACGTTAAAATCGCTAATCCATGCTAAGGTATTTTCAAATCTAAGCACATAAGGTCTTTCGTTCAAGGTGCGTAAATTCATATTTTCAAGTATGGGTAAAATATCAGAAAGAGGCATAAGGTTCTCTAACTGAAATAATCTCAGATGAAAATATTTAGGAGCCGCATTGTCTGCAGGACTCATAGTGATTTCAAAAGGCTTATCAGAAGAAAGTGTTTCGAGCTGCTCAATATCAAAAATTATTTTTTCAATAGGAGTTTCTTCATAATAACTGACATGAAAGGCATTTTGATATTTTTCATAATACGCTTTGCCTTCTTTAGATCCAAAATGTTGGATTAAAGCTTCTTGCATGTTTTCTTTTGAAATTTCAGTCATTTTAAATCCTTTATAAAATTCCGAAAATTTATTCAATTTTTTGTAGATCTTGTTAATCTCTCAAAATACAAATAAATCACTGGAGTAATATACAAAGTGAGTAACTGAGAAAGCACTAAGCCACCCACCACTGCAAGTCCTAATGGCCGCCTTGCTTCAGCACCTGCACCAAAAGCTAAAGCAATCGGCAGAGTTCCCATCACAGCTGCCATGGTTGTCATCATAATAGGTCTAAAACGCACCATGCAAGCTTGATAAATAGCTTCATATGAAGAAATATTTTTCTTTCTTTTTTCATTCAATGCAAAATCAACCATCATAATCGCATTTTTCTTTACAATACCAATCAACATAATAATACCAATAAATGAATACAAGTTAAGATCATATCCAAAGATAAGCAACATAATTAATGCACCCACTCCTGCTGATGGTAACCCTGATAAAATAGTAAGCGGATGTATAAAGCTTTCGTACAAAATTCCTAATACAAGATAAACTACAATAATAGCAATCAGCAATAACCAACCAAATCCTTGTAATGAAGACTTAAATGCTTGTGCCGTACCTTGAAAATTAGTGGTGAGCGTTTTTGGTAATTGCAATGTCGTTTTAAGGGCTTCAATCTCATCCACCGCCTGACCTAAGGATACTCCAGGTTTCAGAGCGAAAGATATCGTCACTGATGGCAATTGGCCTTGATGAGCCACGCTGCTCGGCCCTGTTCCTTGTTTTAATGCAGCTATTGCTGCAAGCGGCACTAAACTACCATTACTAGAACGCATATAAAGCTTGGATAATGCATTTTGATCATTCTGATATTCAGGCTTTAATTCCATCATGACTTTGTACGTATCAATAGGCGTGTACATCGTACCCACCTGTTTACCTCCAAAAGCACTATATAAAGTACCCTCCAATTGCTCAACAGTGATGCCTAATGCAGCCGCTTTATCCCTATCAATTTGTAATTGCACCTGCGGGCCCGTAAATTGCAAATCACTTGTCACATCCGTAATTGACGGCAAAGCTGCAATCTTATGCCGCAGCACCTCAGCCCAATAATTTAGCTCAGCTATATTACCGTCTTGTAAAGTAAACTGATAAGGACTTTTACTAGACTGACCACCTACACGTATACTTGGCGTATTTTGTAAATAGATATGTATACCTGGAATTTTTGCAAGTTCTGGACGTAAGGCATAAATAATTTCATCTGCACTCATGGTTCTTTCATGTTCGGGCTTCAGTCTTATAAATAATCGACCTGAATTAGAAGCACCACTCGCACCCCCAGCTCCCACGGATGAAACAACACCTGATATATCAGGATGCTTTGAAACGATGTCTGCCACTTTTTGCTGTATCGATGACATCGCTGTAAATGAGGTAGAAGGATCGGTTTCTGTAAAAGCAAAAAGCTGTCCTGTATCTTCGCTCGGTAAAAATCCTTTAGGAGTCATAGCATACAATACGATGGTTAATACAAAAGTGACGACAAACATCCCGAAAATAAATTTATGATGCGATAGTGCAAGTTTCAATGTTTTTTCATACCATGCCGACATTGCCCTAAACACATCTTCTGACCACATCATCCAGGGTAAATCTAACTGCTTATGTTTATCAGGCAATAATCTTGCGCAAAGCATAGGTGTGAGTGTCAATGAAACAATGCCAGAAAATAAAATAGCAATACAAATGGTTACTGAGAATTCATGAAACAAACGCCCAATAATGCCGCCCATAAATAATACGGGAATAAAAACTGCAGCGAGTGAAATAGTCATGGATACAATCGTAAATCCAACTTCTTTAGATCCCGACATTGCCGCTTGAAAAGGTGATTGCCCACGCTCCCAATGTCTCACAATATTTTCTAACATGACGATGGCATCATCTATCACAAAACCTACTACCAAGGTCAAAGAAAGTAATGTCAAATTATTCAAACTATAATCAAGATAATACATCAAGGCAAAAGTGCCGAAAAGAGATAGCGGCAATGCCAGGCTTGGAATAAGCGTAATACGAATACTGCGTAAAAAAACAAAAATAACCAATACAACTAATAGTGCGGCGATGATTAATGTGAATTTAACTTCATTGACAGAATTACGAATGGAAATGGAACGATCATAAACTGTTTCAAGCTTGACACCTTTAGGTAATTCCAATTCGAATTGCGGTAATATCATTTTTATATGATCGACGACAGCAATAGTATTACTACCCGGTTGTCTTTGTATAGCTAAAATAATCGCACGCTTATTGTTAAACCAGCTCGCTGCCTTGGTATTTTCTACACTATCATAGACGTTTGCAAACTCTTGCAGACGTATGGGCGCACCATTACGATAAGCAACAATCAGGTTACGATAAGCATTGGCATCCAGTAATTGTCCTTGCGCTTGAATTAAAAATGATTGTGCTGCACCCGTAATACTACCCGTTGGTAAATTGACACTACTATGCGAAATGGCTTCTGACACTTCTTCAATACTGATATTTCTAGCCGCAAGCAAATTAGGATCCAGTTCGATTCGAACCGCATATTTTTGCGAGCCATAAACATCGACCTGAGCAACACCACTGATAGTTGAAATACGTTGCGCAAGAAATGTTTCGCCATACGTATTCACCTCAGATAAAGGTAAGGTAGTGGAGGAAAGAGCCAAATAAAGTATAGGTGATTCAGCTGGATTGACTTTTTTATAAGTCGGCTGGCTAGGCATATCTCTAGGTAATTGCCTTGAGGCTACACTAATGGCGGCTGATACATCGCTAGCCGCTTTATCAATATCTCGCTCTAAACTAAATTGCAAGGTAATCGATACTTTGCCTAGCGTACTACTAGACGTCATGGAATCAATGCCTGCAATAGTCGAAAATTGTCGCTCCAACGGAGTTGCGATGGAATTTGCCATGGTTTCAGGACTCGCACCCGGCAAACTTGCACTCACCTGGATAGTTGGAAAATCCACATTAGGTAAATCACTTACCGATAATTTTTTATATCCCAAAATTCCAAACAATAACATGGCAATCATGACTAAGGTTGTCATGACGGGACGTTCTATAAAGGGTTTGCATATGTTCATTTGGCAGACTCAGCTACCACTTGCACTTTACTTCCATCAATCAATTGTGATTGACCCGTTGCAACGACTGTCGTACCTGCAGGCAAATCATGCACAATAGTAGTAGCATCATTTACCACTTCACCAAGTTTTATTGGTTTTAGTGTAACGCTAGAATCTTTATTGAGGACAAATACATAAGAACCTTCTGGGCCTTCTTGAATGGCACGCGTTGATAAAAGCAATGCATTTTTTATTTCTGCAATAGGCAGCGTCACATCCACATATTGTCCCGGCCAAATTTCTTCCTGACTGTTGGGATAAAGAGCTTTTAACAGAATCATCCCCGTGTTTTTATCTACGCTGTTATCAATGAAACTTAATTTTGCCATGAGTTTAGTATTCGAATTTTTGGTTTGGATGGTTATATACACTATGCCGTTATTCGCAGCTTTTTTTACAGCCTCTAATTGAGCTTCTGGGAGGGAAAATGCCACATAAATGGGTTTTATTTGGTGAATAACAACTAAAGGTGTGCTTTCATTGGCTTTAATAAGATTTCCCTGGCTTACCAATAAATTCCCTGTTCGACCACTGATCGGCGCGCGGATAGTGCAATAACCTAAATTCAAAGTGGCATTTGAAATGGATGCTTTATCCGAAAGCACGGTTGCAGCCTGGGCTTTCACGTTCGCTTCTGAGGCATCATAATCTTGTTTCGAAATATAGCCTTTTTTTACTAACTGACCATAACGCTCATGTAATTTTTGTAAATTTTCAAGCTGTGCTTCATCGCGCGCTAGATTAGCCTTGGCCTGTTCTAATGCAACCTGATAAGGATGAGGATCTATTTCAAAAATGATTTGCCCTTCTTTAACATACTCACCTTCTTTAAACCCAACTGACAATAACTGGCCTTCAACACGTGATTTAATAGAAACTGCGATAGTAGGCTGTACATTGCCAATCGCATGAGTCGTTAAAGTGACATCTTTTTGAATGACCTTAGTGGTAGTCACTGAAACAGCAGGGCTTGAAGCCTGCTTTTTTTGATGAAAACATCCGCGCAACAATAGCATGATGCATATAACAAGAACCAGGCCGATTATGATTCGTTTTTTTGTGATATAGCGCTTTTTTGTCTTCATGTATTTTATTCTTTAGCGTATAGACAGATAACTATTCTAACATTATAACAATAGAACGTCATGATAAGTCCTCTCTGGTGTGTAAGTCTTCTCCACTGTCATGCCAGCATGTTTTTAGCTGGCATGACAGAGGTGGATACTTCTCCACGCAACGAATTCGTCCTTACTTCAGTGATCTTAACTGGAATAAGCTTACCTACCATCTCAGGCGTGCCTTTAAAATTAACAACTCGATTATTTTCTGTACGACCCGAAAGTTCATTCGGATCTTTTTTAGAAGGACCAATCACTAAAATGGGTTCAATTTGACCAACCATAGCTTCACTAATCTGTTTCGCATTCAATAAGATACGTTGTTGTAGAATAGCTAAACGTTGCTTTTTAACTTCCATCGTCACATCATCTGGCAATTGGGCAGCGGGGGTCCCCGGACGAGGACTGTAAATAAAGCTAAACGAATTATCAAAACCAATATCATGAATTAAATTCATGGTGTCTTCAAAATCTGCGTTGGTTTCGCCTGGAAATCCAATGATAAAATCGGATGTAACACTAATAGTTGGGCGAACTTTACGCAAACGACGAATCTTAGACTTAAATTCAAGGGCAGTATACCCTCGTTTCATGGCAGCTAAAATCCGATCCGATCCACTTTGGACAGGCAAATGCAAATGATTAGCAAGCGCCGGGACTTCTGCATAAGCTTGAATCAAGCTGTTTGAAAACGCCACAGGGTGTGAGGTCGTAAACCGTATGCGCAATACATTTTCAATAGCCGCTGCATATTGAATAAGCAAGGCCAAATCTGCTGTTCCACCTTCATGCATAGGACCACGATAATCGTTTACATTTTGTCCTAATAAATGAATTTCACGCACACCCTGACTTACAAGCATCGCCATTTCAGCCAATACGTCATCAAGCGGGCGGCTGATTTCCTCACCACGTGTATAAGGCACCACACAAAAACTGCAATATTTGCTGCAACCTTCCATAATAGAAATATAAGCACTGGGCCCTTCAGCTCGCGGTTCGGGCAAACGATCAAACTTTTCGATTTCTGGAAAACTGATATCGACCACCGACTTACGGCGTGTTTTGACTTCTGTTAACATTTCGCCTAAACGGTGTAAGGTTTGTGGTCCAAAAATCATATCTACATAAGGCGCTCTATCTAAAATAGCTGCTCCTTCCTGGCTTGCAACACAACCACCTACCCCAATAATCATATGAGGATGCTTTGTTTTCAGATCACGCAAGCGGCCAAGCTCTGAAAAGACTTTTTCTTGAGCTTTTTCACGAATAGAACAAGTGTTCAAAAGCAGCACATCTGCTTCTTCGGGATTTTGTGTTTTTTCTAATTGATGTGAAGCGAATAAAACATCCGCCATTTTGGTCGAATCATATTCGTTCATTTGACAACCATGTGTCTGAATGTAAAGTTTGCCCATGAAGTGCCTCACTTTTTTTGCGTGAGGCGTATCATATTCGATTGCAAAGATTTTCGCCACATATACAATAATGCATATGAATACTGAACTTAAAGAACGCGTTGAAAAACTTGGCCTACATAACATTAAGCGGCATATTTTTTTGTGTTGTGATCAAACTAAACCCAAATGCTGCACTCGAGACGAAGGATTGGCGGCTTGGGAACATCTTAAACATCGTCTTCTCGAGCTAGGTCTCTCTGAACATGGTGAGATTTATCGCACTAAAGCCAATTGCTTGCGTGTCTGCCAGAACGGCCCTATAGCCGTCGTGTATCCCGATGGCGTTTGGTATCATTCATGCACCCCCGCCGTCCTGGAACGGATTATTCAAGAACATCTCATTGACGGTGTGCCGGTTAAAGCATTCATACTCAATCAAAAAGACTAGTTTCCTATGCCTATATCTCGTGTTTTCCAAAACTGCGCCCTTATTGAAGGCACATCCTTAGCATTAGATGCCAATGCAAGCCATCATCTTTCACGTGTACTACGTGCAAAACAGGGCGATGAGTTAATTATTTTTAATGGCCTGGGCGGTGAATATATTGCAACTATCACTCACATTGATAAAAAAGCCGTGCATGTACGGATTGCTGCATTTGACCCCAGAGAAGCTGAATCACCGCTGGATTTATGGCTGGCCCAAGGCATCTCTCGCGGCGAAAAAATGGACTACACCATTCAAAAAGCAGTCGAACTGGGTGTAAAAAAAATCATCCCTCTATTTACCGAGCGCTGTACCGTCAAACTGGATGAAGAAAGATTACATAAACGACTCGAACATTGGCAAAGCATTGCCATCCATGCTGCAGAACAATCTGGGCGTAATCGAATTCCTGATATCCTCGCTCCAACTACACTGGAAAAAGCGCTGCCCTTGCTGCAAACCCCATGGCGTTTTGCCTTATCGCCGCATGTCACTCAAAAATTACATACTATTCAAATAGATAAGCTACAGTCGGTGCTATTATTAATAGGCCCGGAAGGCGGTCTAAGTGAACACGAAATCCTGTTCACAAAAGCACATCATTTTTTACCGCTCAATTTAGGCCCGCGCATCATGCGTACTGAAACCGCCGCCGTTGCCGCCATCACTGCTTTACAATGTTATTTCGGAGATATGTCTTAGCCTTGGCATTTTCTCTATTTCTAGTATAATGAGCCCCCTTTAGTTTAAAAGAGAGGTAAAATATGGCTGATGAAGCAGATATTGCAAATGCTTACATTACCAATGCAATTGAGGCAGCGCTTGGGTCTAGACAACGAAAAGCTAGTCCAGCTAAAGTCATCACCAAAGAATGCAAAGGATGTGGCGAAGAAATACCCCTGGCTCGTCGTCAACTCGGGTTCTCTTTTTGCATAAGCTGCGCTGAAGAATCAGAAAGACGCAAATCATTATTTGTGGATTACTAAATAAATAAGGAAAGAGATTCTATGGAACATAACAAAGAACAAACTACTACAGAACCAGTACAACAAGTCACACTACGCAAAAATGTTGCACAAGTCATGGTGCATTATTTTGCAAATCTAAAGGGTGAAGAACCTAAAAATGTTTACGATTTTTTTCTAGATGTCGTCGAAGAACCTATTTTAGCCATCGTCATGAAAATAACAAACAACAACCAGTCAGAAGCTGCACGCATACTCGGCATATCTCGTGGAACGCTGCGTACCAAGCTGAAAAAGTACGCTATGCTGTAATACAAACGGTGGATCATGTCGAGAGTCACTCGACAAGTCCACCTTTTCTGCACTTGCTCGGTCAAGCTTGTTCCTGTTACCATGAATCTAATGAGGCATGTCTAGGATGCTTATGTGTTAAGCGAATACCAGCAAGTCATTTTTGAAATTTCTGAACGAATCGTAGCCGCCCAAAAGCCTATTCGCATACTTGATAGCATCAAATGGGACACCGAAATACAGGCAAATTTTTTCAAATCAAAGTTCAAAAAACTTCCAGAAATTGATGCGGAATATTATCAGCGCAAAAACCCGCTGCAGTTTGATCCCTTTAAAAAGATGCAAGAGTTTCATGAAATTGAACGCACCATTCGCCGTACCCTGGGACAATTCAGCGGGGTTGGCAGCATCATGTCTCGCATGTGCCATGAGTACACTCGCGTTATCGAATTGTTACTATGGCGAGGAACAGAAAAATTTACCGAAATTTCTCAAGAATTATACGGCAGCTCTGAAGACGCTTTCCATATAGGAGCACCCACGCTAAAAGATCTAGCTTCTTTAGTCAACCAGACACTCGCTAACATCAAAGATCAAGTTGTCACAGAAGCTGATGATAAAACCTATACTAGCGAAGAGACGGTACAAATACTTGGTGAAAGACTTGCCAATTATTTCACCGATAAAAACCATAATGTACGTGTAGAACTAAGCGATGGTATTGTCGCAGATGCGGCAGCAGGTGCTGAACGTATTAAAATTCGCGGCAATATGATGTTTAGTGAACGCGAAATTAAAACTTTCGAAGTACACGAAGGTTGGGTTCACCTAGGATCCACAATGAATGGTATGGCTCAACCCACTTGTACCTTTTTAAGCAAAGGACCGCCTTCTTCTACCATCACCCAAGAAGGGTTAGCCATCATCACTGAAGTATTTACTTTTACAGCTTATCCTAAACGTCTCAAACGTCTTATGAATCGAATTATTGGCGTTAATATGGCAGAAGAAGGCGCTAATTTTCTTGAAGTGTTTCATTTTTTCCGCGAGCAAGGCATGGATGAAGAAGAAAGTTATCAATCGACGATACGTGTTTTTCGCGGCAGCCTTCCTGATAAAGGACCTTTTACCAAAGACTTATGCTATAGCAAAGGATTTATTCTAATTTATAATTATATTCGTCTTGCGGTCCAACGCGGCCTATTAAGCCAAATTCCCGTACTTTTTATAGGAAAAACGACACTTGAAGATATCCATATTTTATCGGATTTAGTGGAAGAAGGCATAGTCATCCCACCACGCTATATCCCACCGCAATTTCAAGATCTCGCAGCCCTTAGTGCGTGGATGTGTTACTCGCTCTTTCTTAATAAAATTGATCTACAAAGAATGGCGACCGATTTTAAATCCATGCTGCAATCAGGAAAAGGATAACATCATGACTTCCGCACATTGGTACTTTGCTCAATAAACTCAATAATTGAACCCGCGACATCCTTACCTGTCGCTTTTTCAATGCCTTCAATCCCGGGAGATGCGTTCACTTCAATAATTAAAGGCCCGCGATTCGATCTGAGCATATCTATACCTGCGACATTAAGACCAATAATATGCGCAGCGCGAATAGCCATCGTGCGTTCTTCATCAGTAATCTCAACCGAACTTGCAGAACCGCCGCGATGTAAATTAGAGCGAAATTCTTCTGGCGATTTAGACTGGCGTTTCATCGCAGCAACTACATTGCCGCCCACGACAAAACAACGAATATCACCGCCGGCCGCTTCTTTAATATATTCTTGCACCAAAATATTCACTTTTAACCCTAAAAAAGCCTCAATCACACTACGCGCTGCTTTGGAAGTTTCAACTAATACAACGCCTATCCCTTGTGTTCCCTCAAGAAATTTAACCACCAATGGCGGGCCGCCTACCATTTTAATTAAATCTTTTATTTCATCGAGTGAATGCGCAAAGCCTGTCACAGGCAAACCTATGCCTTTTTTTGACAATAACTGTAAGGAACGTAATTTATCACGAGCACGAGTGATAGAAACAGAATCATTGACGCAAAAAACATTCATGGTTTCTAATTGACGCACGACCGCTGCACCATAAAAAGTAACCGATGCACCAATTCTTGGAATAACGGCATCATACACACCTAATTCTTCGCCTTTATAATGGATAGTTGGACGAGACGAAGTAATATTCATATAACAACGTAAGGTATCAATAACGTCTGCATGATGCCCACGTTTTTTTGCAGCTTCTACCAATCGCTTAGTAGAATATAAATCATGTCTTCTTGATAAAATCGCAATTTTCATAGCTAACCTTGTTGTTTATTTCTTTCGCAAAAATGAACGCGCTGGATTTACTAAAAATCTCTTACGAATCGCATTTCTTCCTAAAAGCATTCGAAAGAGCATAGTATCACGTTCAGTCAGTGTAATCTCAATAGGCATTTTACGTTTTCCCATCACTAAGGTCGTTAAAATGACAAAACGTTCTTCGCGATGTCCACCAGAGTCTGTGACCCAACGTTTATCAATAATATCAGCGACACATGTTACAACTTCCATCACATTGTGTTGCACTGGGTGGATATCAAAACGAATTTTATCTTTACCATCTTCTTTGAAAGGATGCAGAGCAAAGGCGTGTAATGCAGACGTTCTCGCTCCTGTATCCACTTTAGCTTTGATATTAAGAATACCCAGATCCGGCAGAGAAACCCATTCTCTCCAACCTATCGTTTTAAGTTTTTTACGTCGTATTTTCTTGTTTTTTTCATCATACATATTCATCCTTTAACATTACCTTATTCTTAAAAATGCTGCAATCGTCATTGTGTTTATTCTTTTTCGATTTTTTGTATTAATGGCAAAATTATATTCTCAAAGATAGGCGGATTCGTGAAACGCTTTGCAGAATCCGATATTATTGGTAAATTGATAGTAGGAAAAGGTTTACCCGAGCTGGATATAAATAAACCAGATTGCATATATAAGTTTCGCCAAAAGACAAATAATATAATAATGATGATGATTAAAGGTAAGACATAATATAATGAACGTTGGCTCACTCTCACGTTTTTATTCCTTATTTTTTTACTATTGTCGCAATAGTATTCAATATATTTAGTGTTGACTAGAAGGATCCTATCATGAATACCCGCAAAAAATATCCCAATCCCACTGAGCTTTGTCCTGATGCTTATCTTACTGACGCACAATACCGCGAGATGTATGCACGCTCATTGCGTGATCCCAAAAATTTTTGGAGCGAGCAAGCAGAAAAATTTGTCACCTGGTTTAAACGCTGGGATGAGATTGTCACCGGTGATTTTACCAAATTAAATGTTCAATGGTTCACGTCAGCCAAATTAAACGCTTGTTACAATTGCGTCGACAGACATTTAGAAAAACGCGCAAAACAAACTGCTATTCTTTGGGAAGGAGATGATCCCAACACATCAAAAAAAATAACCTATGCGGAACTTTATGAACAAGTTTGTCGTTTTGCGAATGTGATAAAAAAACAAGGGATCAAGAAAGGCGATAAAGTTTGTATCTATTTACCCATGATTCCTGAAGTTGCTATAGCCATGCTTGCATGCGCTCGCATAGGCGCCGTTCATACCGTCGTTTTTGCGGGATTCTCAGCTGATGCTTTAAGAACACGCATTGATGATGCAAATTGCAAGCTCATCATTACTGCCAATGAAGGGATACGTGGGAATAAAACTATCCCGCTAAAAAATAATGTGAATGAAGCGTTATTAAATGATAAAAATAAACGTAAAATTCTTGTTATTCAACATACGTCGAATGAAACTCTTATGGATGCGAAACGTGATACCTGGTACCACGAAGCTGTCAAAACCGTAAAAAGTAGTTGTCCTTGCGAAATGATGGATGCACAAGATTCATTTTTTATTCTTTATACTTCAGGCTCTACTGGCCAACCCAAAGGTATTTTGCATACCTTGGGGGGTTATCTGGTTTATACAGCGATGACACATAAATATCTTTTTAACTATCACGATGGTGATATTTATTGGTGCACTGCAGATGTAGGTTGGATTACAGGGCACTCTTATGCTATTTATGGACCGCTTTGCAATGGTGCAACCACCTTATTATTTGAAGGTGTACCACATTATCCTACACCTTCTCGCGTCTGGGAAATTATCGATAAACATCAGGTAAATATTTTTTATACCGCACCCACTGCTATTCGTGCATTACGTCATGAAGGTGATGATTGGGTCACAAAAACATCGCGTAAAAGTTTAAAATTATTAGGTTCAGTGGGCGAACCCATCAATCCCGAAGTATGGGACTGGTATTTTGATATGGTCGGCGAAAAACGTTGCTATATTGTGGATACATGGTGGCAAACCGAAACCGGCGGCGCTCTCATCAGTCCTGTTCCAGGTGTTACACCTTTAAAAGCAGGTTCTGCAGGCTTTCCTTTTTTTGGAGTTCTTCCTGCTATTGTAGACGATCATGGCAACGAAGTTCCTGATAATGAAATGGGGAAACTCATTATCAAACAAGCCTGGCCAGGTATGATGTATACTATTCATGGAGATCGCGAGCGTTTTGAGAAAACTTATTTTAAAGAATTTCCTGGCAACTATCTCACGGGTGATGATGCTAAACGCGATGAAGATGGCTACTATTGGATAGTAGGCCGCAATGATGATGTCATCAAAGTTTCAGGACATCGCATAGGCACTGGGGAAGTAGAGAGCGCTTTTCTCACGCATTCTGCTGTCTCAGAAGTGGGAGTTGTTGCTATTCCAAATGAT
The DNA here is from genome assembly GCA_013288655.1 of Gammaproteobacteria bacterium. GTDB lineage: Bacteria > Pseudomonadota > Gammaproteobacteria > DSM-16500 > DSM-16500 > JABDBK01. The sequence continues at coordinate 17,203 of JABDBK010000036.1, forward strand.
ATTAAAGGTGAAAGTATTTATGCTTTCGTCACACTTAAACCAGGCACCAAACAAACTGAGGCATTAAAAAAAGAACTTATCGCACAAGTGAGGCGTGTCATCAGTCCAATTGCAACGCCCGATTATATTCAATTTGTTGATGCCCTTCCTAAAACCCGTTCAGGAAAAATCATGCGGCGTTTGTTACGAAAAATTGCGAATAATGATATTGAAAATTTAGGTGATACATCGAC
>JABDBK010000037.1 GCA_013288655.1 Gammaproteobacteria bacterium
ATATAAAAAAAGAGGGGTTGTTTGTATTTGTCCTTTTTGTTTGGATAGGGTTTGTTAATTACGGCTTTGAGAGAACTTTTATAGTTTGTGGATTGTTCGCATTGCTGTGGTGTTGGCTAACTATAGGAGACCTTAAAAGTAAATTAAGGGATATGAAGTGGGAGTTATATTTTACAAAAAAAATCCAAAAATGAAAAAGGCGAAAAAACATAAGCTATGCATGATATGAATTACATAAACATTCTGATGAATAAGCGCAAGGAATTATTTGAGAGTTTTTCAGAAAAATGATGGTTTCTTACATGATTAAAGGGTAATTTCGCGCCAGCGACTAACTAATAGTTTGGGTCTAAGTAAAAATGGGCCCCGCATAATGTTTCGAAGATATTGTGAGATCTGCAATAAAGCCAGGGTCGAAACATGCGGGGTGGGTCTTTCAATGTATAAAGAGACAACTCAGAACAGTCGTAGCCTATGGTAGGATTTCTTGTCGCACACCGTACTAAGAATATCATTTTATTAAACATTAAACCTAAAATGCATCACATCACCATCTTTCACAATGTATTCTTTTCCTTCCAAGCGCCATTTGCCAGCTTCTTTCGCACCCGCCTCGCCGTTATATTTAATATAATCATCATAAGCGATGACCTCAGCGCGTATAAAACCTTTTTCGAAATCGGTATGAATGACAGCTGCGGCTTGTGGTGCGGTGGCGCCTATTGGGATAGTCCAAGCGCGGACTTCTTTGACACCTGCAGTGAAGTAGGTTTCTAGACCTAACACTTTATAACCGGCATGAATGACACGATCCAGACCAGGTTCAGTAAGGTTTAATTCAGCTAGAAACTCGGCTTTTTCTGTGTCATCTAATTCTGCGATTTCTGCCTCAATGGCAGCGCAGACAGCAACTACACTGGCATTTTCACGTGCTGCGATTTCCTTCACTTGATCAAGCATAGAATTATTGGTAAAACCATTTTCAGCGACATTTGCTATATACAAGGTAGGTTTTAAGGTTAATAATTGCAGTGATTTTAAGATAATTTTTTCTTCTTTAGTGTAATTCAAGGTACGAGCAGGCAAACCTTTGTCTAATTGTTCGCGCACACGCTCAATAAGAGCAACCTCAGCAATAGCTGCTTTATCACCGCTTTTCGTTTGTTTTTGTAAGCGTTGAATAGCGCGAATCACAGTTTCAAGATCCGCAAGCGCTAACTCCGTATTAATGACATCGATATCCTCGGCGGGTGAAATCTTACCCGCAACATGGGTGACATCGTCATTGATAAAACATCGAACAACATGTGCGATAGCATCGGTTTCACGAATATTGGCGAGAAATTTATTCCCTAAGCCTTCGCCTTGCGATGCGCCTTTAACAAGACCTGCAATATCGACAAACTCCATGGCCGTAGGTAAAATGCGCTCGGGTTTAACAATATGAGCTAATTTTTCCAAGCGTGGATCAGGAACACCCACGACGCCTACATTGGGTTCGATGGTGCAAAATGGATAATTTGCAGCGTCAACGCCAGCCTTGGTTAAACAATTGAACAATGTTGATTTGCCAACATTAGGTAAACCTACTATCCCGCATTTAATGCCCATAATATATCCACCTTGCTCACGATAAAACTCTGCATTATCCAGTGGTTCACGTCATAAATCTAGTGGTATACTAAATTCATGCGTACACTTCTCATTACATTTATCCTCATGTTGTCTTTCATTCTCAGTGCCTGTTCCACTGTGAAAGAAGCGTCAACGCCTGCTCAGAATAAGCAGACGAGTTGGGACAATCGTCACACTACCTTGTCTAGCATTCAACATTGGAATATCGAAGGCATGATTGCCGTTCGAAATCAGGTTAAAAATGATTCGGGTAGTGCGAATTGGAAATGGGAACAAAACCACTCAAATTACACCATGTTATTTTATGGTCCTATGGGTGCTGGCACGCAAAAGCTTTCCGGTGGTCCAGGTAAAGTCGTTTTACAGATGGCAGATGGAAAAACAGCCACTGCTCGCTCACCTGAAGCATTATTGGCTTCACAAACCGGCTGGCGTTTGCCTGTTTCAAGTTTATATTATTGGATACGCGGCCTTCCGGTGCCTGGTCTGTCTGCAGAGAAGAAATTTGATTCATTTAATCATCTCACGCAGCTCAACCAACAGGGATGGATGATACAATATTTGCGCTATACCTCAGTTAACCAAGTGGATTTACCTACCAAGATTTTCTTAGTCAACCCTCAGATGAATGTTAAGATGATCATTAGTCAGTGGAATATTTAAAAAGTTCTATTGACACATCTAAGTTGAATCAGCACAATAGGCGCCCTATGTGGAAAGCAAAAATGCAATAAAACTTCCACTCTCTTTTGGGGTGTAGCCAAGCGGTAAGGCACCGGGTTTTGATCCCGGCATTCCTAGGTTCGATCCCTAGCACCCCAGCCATGTTAGTATGTTATACTTTGTTCGATATTGATCGCACCAAGGACCAAATTGTGCCAGAAATAATGATTTTTAGCGGTAATTCCAGTCAAAAACTTGCCGAGCATATTGTAGAGCATCTTAACCTGCCTTTAGGAAAGGCATTAGTGGGTCGCTTTAGTGATGGCGAAACCATGGTTGAAATTCAAGAAAATGTTCGTGGCCGTGATATTTTTATCATCCAGTCAACATCGGCGCCTTCCAACGATACGCTGATGGAATTGATTATCATGGCGGATGCATTGCGGCGCGCGTCAGCAGCAAGAATAACTGCAGTTGTTCCCTATTTTGGTTATGCGCGTCAAGATAGACGCGTACGTTCAGCGCGTGTGCCTATTACTGCAAAGATAGTTGCAGATATGATGGCATCCGTAGGTATTAGCCGGCTGGTGACAGTGGATTTACATGCAGACCAAATTCAAGGGTTTTTCTACATGCCTGTCGATAACCTTTATAGTACGCCTATTATGCTTGAGGATGTTCATAAAAAATCCTATAACAATATTATGGTTGTTTCCCCTGATGTGGGCGGTGTCATCCGTGCACGTGCTATTGCAAAACGCATCCCTGGCGCTGATTTGGCGATTATTGATAAGCGTCGTCCTCAGCCCAATGAAGCTCAAGTGATGCATATTATAGGTGATGTCAAGGACAGGGATTGTATTATTGTCGATGATATTGTGGATACAGCGAGTACGCTTTCAAAAGCAGTCGATGCTTTAAAAGAGCATGGCGCATCCAAAGTGGTAGCCTATGTGACCCATCCTGTTTTATCAGGCAAGGCTATTGCTAATATTGAGTCTTCTGCGCTTGATGAGCTCATTGTGACCGATACGATTGCCTTGAGTGAGCAGGCTATGAAATGTAAGCGTATACGGCCTATCACCTTGAGCCACATGATAGCTGAAGCTATTCGACGTATTAGTGGATCCGGATCGTTGAGCCGCATGTTTTTAGACTAGCTTTTTTGACTGATTCAGGTACAATACCCGCCTTTCCCATCCTGGTCGCGGTGATGGGTGTATTTCATTATTTTTTGGAGTTAATCATGTCAGCTAAAACATTTGAACTCAATGCCGAGATTCGCGAAAACATAGGGAGAGGTGCGAGCCGCCGCCTACGTGTAGCGGATAAGGTTCCTGCCGTTGTTTATGGAGCAGGAGAACAGCCATTATCTTTGGTTTTGGATCATAAGAAGACGATGCATGCCTTGTCACATGAAGCATTTTATTCGCATATTTTGACGATAAATATCGGAAAAAAATCAGAAAAAGTCATTTTGAAAGCAATGCAAAGACATCCTGCTAAGCCACGTATTTTACATATGGATTTTTTGCGAGTGCGAGCTGATCAAAAATTGCATATGCATATTCCATTGCATTTCAAAGGTGAAGAGCTTGCTCCTGGTATTAAAGAGGGCGGTATATTCTCACATGTGATGAGCGATATTCAAGTCTCATGTTTGCCAGCCGATTTACCAGAATTCATTGAAGTTGATGTTAGCAATATGGCGCTTAATGATGTATTGCATTTAACAAATATCAAATTACCCAAAGGCGTTGAAATTGTTGCATTAGCTCATGAAGGCCATGATGCACCTGTGGTTTCATTGCATATACCTAAGATTATTGAAGAAGAAGTGATTGAAGTCGCTCCTGTTGAAGGTGAAGAAGGTGCTATACCTGCTGAAGGTGAAGAAGGTGCTGCACCTGCTGCTGATCAGCAAGCAGAAGGCGAAAAGAAAGAGTGAGGATGCATGCATCAATCCGGTATTCAACTTATTGTCGGTCTTGGGAATCCAGGAGCTGATTATGAACACACCAGGCATAATGCAGGCGCCTGGTTTGTCTCAGAACTTGCTCGTATATCCCATACGACGCTTAAGGTTGAAACCAAGTTTCATGGAGCGCACGGCATTGCGCGTTTAGATGGTCATGAATATCATCTTTTGATTCCAGGCACTTATATGAATCACAGCGGGCTATCCGTTAAATCCTTGAGTCATTTTTATAAAATACCTCATCATGCGATTTTGATCGCACATGATGACTTGGACTTACCTGTGGGTGATATTCGTTTAAAATACGAAGGTGGGGCAGGTGGTCATAATGGCTTGATTGATATCATTAATCATCTTGGTACAAAGCAGTTCTATCGCTTAAGAATAGGTATAGGACGTCCTAGCCATAGTGCGGAAGTTATTGATTATGTGTTAAAACCGCCGAGAAAAGAAGAACGTATTAGCATAAATAGAGCCATGGAAGAAGCTTATCCCATGCTGCCATTATTACTTTCTGGACAGTATCATAAGGTGATGAATCAATTGCACGCAGCGAAGTAGAGAACCCTTCTATGCCAATTCTTGCATGCGGAATCAATCATAAAACAGCTCACATCGCGCTGCGTGAAAAAGTCGTGTTCGCACAAGATAAATTGGCACTTTATTTGAATGATCTAGCCACTCATGAGAACATTCGTGAAGCAGTTATTTTATCGACTTGCAACCGTTCAGAGTTGTACTGTTCTACCGATGATGTCAATCTTGTTATCGAATGGTTTTGTAGACAACACAACATAGCTCGTCATGATATTGAATCTTCCATGTATTTTTATCATGATTTAGATGCAGTCCAGCATATGATGAAAGTAGCCTGTGGTTTAGATTCCATGGTACTTGGAGAGTCTCAAATTTTAGGCCAAATGAAGGAAGCGTTTTCGGAGAGCGTTGCTGCGGGATCGGTGGGTCCTTTATTTAATCGTCTTTTTCAACAGATTTTTGCTGTTGCGAAAGAGGTGCGAACCCATACAGCCATAGGTGCATGTCCAGTCTCTGTATCATCTGCTGCTGTCAATTTTATTAAACAAACAGCCGCAATACCCTTTGATCAAGCGACGTTATTATTGATAGGTGCTGGAGTAACGATAGATCTGGCGTTGCGTCATTTTAAACATACTTCTTTAAAAAAAATTATTATTGCTAATCGTAATATTGAAAATGCTTCACTGCTTGCGCAAAAATACGCAGCCCACGTGATCAGTCTAGCTGCACTTCCTAGCGTATTATCTGATGCAGATATAGTCATTTCAGCGACAGGCGGTGTCATGCCTATCGTGACTAAGTCTATGATTGAAGTACGTACCAAACCGCTTTTTATGATGGATATCGCAGTGCCTAGGGATATTGAAATAAGTGTTTCTGAATGTGAACACGTGTCTCTTTATTCCATGGATGATCTAAAAGAAACAATCCAGCAAAATGTGTCAGGACGTGAGCATGCTGCTGAAAAAGCGATTGAGATGATCAAAGAAAAAAGTTTGGAGTTTATGAGATGGTTAACTTCATTGGATAAAGTGGCAACCACTATACGTGCTTACCGAAAGCAAGTCGAAGATTTATGCCATATTGAGTTGATAAAAGCAAAACGACAACTTAAACGAGGCCATGATCCATCTGAAGTGATGGCAAGTTTTGCATATGCGCTTACCAACAAGCTTTTGCATACGCCTAGTGTTCAATTGCGTCAGGCAGGATATGAAGGTCGTTTGGAAGTATTACAACTTGCCCAGCAATTATTTGCTATTCCAGAATAGGAATTTTAACATGAAACCTTCTATACAAAAAAAATTACAAATGCTTGTTGAGCGTCACGAAGAAGTCAGTGCATTGCTTTCTGAGTCAGATGTCATTTCAACACAACATCGTTTTCGTGATTTATCTAAAGAGTATGCACAACTTCTGCCTGTGGTAAATGCTTTTAAACGCTATCAATCTTGTTTGTTGGACATAGAAGGCGCTAAAGAACTGTTAAATGAAGCAGATGCTGATATGCAGCTTCTTGCAAAGCAAGAATTACATGATGCAGAAATTGAGTTACAAAAATTAGAAGAAACATTACAACTATTATTGTTACCGCGTGATCCCAATGATGATAGTAATATTTTTCTGGAGATTCGTGCGGGTGCTGGGGGTGATGAAGCGGCTATTTTTGCGGGTGATCTCTATCGCATGTACACACGTTATGCTGAATCAAAAGGTTGGCAGGTTGAGATGATTAGCGCAAGCTACGGCGAACATGGTGGATATAAAGAAATTATAACAAGAGTCATAGGACAAGGTGCTTATTCGCTTTTTAAATTTGAATCAGGTGTGCATCGTGTCCAACGTGTGCCTGCAACGGAAGCCCAAGGCCGTATTCATACATCCACTTGTACTGTTGCTGTGTTGCCTGAAGTGGATGAAATCGAAGAAGTCGATATTAATCCAGCAGATTTACGTATCGATACTTTTCGAGCTTCAGGTGCGGGTGGACAACATGTACAAAAAACAGATTCAGCTATTCGCATCACGCATATACCCACGGGTACGGTGGTGGAATGTCAGGATGAACGTTCTCAACATAAGAATCGCGCTCGTGCCATGTCATTATTAAAATCGAGATTGTTGGCGGCAGAACGCGGCAAGCAACAACAGGAACAGGCAGAAACGCGTCGTAATTTGGTGGGAACGGGTGATAGATCAGAGCGTATTCGAACGTATAATTTTCCTCAAGGCCGTTTGACGGACCATAGAATTAATTTAACCTTGTATCAATTGCCGGATATCATGGAAGGTGCCCTAAGTCCTGTAGTTGATGCATTGGTGCATGAATACCAGGCTGATTTGTTAGCGGCGATGGGTGATTAATGTTATCGAACGTAGGAACTGTATTGGCATCTTATATTTCCCATCAACGATTACATGCAGAAATTTTATTAGCACATACTTTAGCGGTAAATCGCGCTCATTTACATACCTATCCAGAACAAATATTGACTTCAACGCAACAGTCAGACTTTGAAAAGCTTATGAATAGATATATTTCAGGTGAGCCAATGGCTTATTTAACGGGATGCCAAGCGTTTTGGTCTATGGATTTGCGAGTGACGTCGGCGACTTTGATTCCTAGACCTGAAACAGAATTATTAGTTGAGTTAGCATTGCAAATAAGCAGTGATTCAAAAATGATCGTTGCTGATTTGGGTACAGGTTCGGGTGCTGTGGCGTTGGCTTTGGCAAATGAAAGACCTGATTGGGATATTTACGCGACAGATATGAGTGTCGATGCTTTATGGGTGGCAAAAAAAAATGCAGAGCGGCTAAAGATAAACAATATTCTATTTAGTCAGGGTGATTGGTGTGATGCTTTGCCTAAGCATCTGTTTGATATCATTGTAAGCAATCCTCCCTATGTGACGATAGGTGATGTTCACTTAGCAAAATCGGTTTATGATTATGAACCGCATGCTGCGCTCTTTTCGCGGGACAATGGATTAAGTGATATACGCCGCATTATTTCCAGGGCCTTGAATTATTTAAAACCAGGTGCTTACTTAATGCTTGAGCATGGATTTCAGCAAGCAGAAGATGTGCGTATCTTATTAGCAGAATCAGGTTATGTTGAAATAAAAACAGCAACAGATCTTGCTGGGCTTGATAGAGTGACAATGGGCAAAAAAGCGATAGTCATTGCCTAACAATATTGTTTTTGATATAGATGTTTGAAAATGGTTGAAAGAGATAGGGATGTTGAATTTAAATGGTAGGAGAGTTATATGGCAACAAAAGATATTTTAGAGCCAAGTTTAGAAGTTTTAGGTATTTCTCCGTACAAACTTAAAAAAGGTGAAGAATATATGACTGGGAAGATGCGTGCGCATTTTACCAATATCTTGACCTTATTACGTAAACAAATCATGGAAGAAGCTGACCGTACTGTGCATCATATGAAGGATGAGGCGATTAATTATCCTGATCCTAACGATAGAGCGAGCCAAGAAGAAGAATTTCGCCTGGAATTGCGAGCCAGAGACCGTGAACGAAAATTATTAAAGAAAATTGAAGAATCGTTACAGTTGCTGGTAGACAAAGAATATGGCTATTGCGAAGTTTGCGGTGTTGAAATTGGTTTGCGCAGGCTAGAGGCAAGACCTACTGCGACGCTTTGTATTGATTGTAAAATGTTGGATGAAATTCGCGAAAAACAGCAGGGGTAAGCCTGACGTCTGTCATGCCAGCATGCTGGCATGACAGATGTGATCACTCTATAATATATTAATTCATTTCGTGAATGATAGGTGCTGAATATGGCGAAAGGGGGTCAGGGCGGTGATCAATCAGACAATGCATACGGGTTATTATGGATTATCGCAGCGATATTGATCTTCTGTTATGGTATTTGGTATGTCTATCGTGTCCAATTGACCAAAGCTTATTTTGCAGTGAAATTATACGAAATTAAGTTAATTGGTTATTTTACGAATAGGCTTGATGATGTACGTCAGGTTATCATTTCAACTGATCCGGCGACACTGACTTTTAAAGATGTACTGCAAGTGGGAAGCCTGGTAGGTGAATATGTTCGCATTCCTGTTGTCATTATTATACTCGGTTTAGCTATTATTATTTATTTTACCAATTCAACGCGTTCATTTAAACGTACCTATAATATGCGTGACCTGGCTGAAGCAGAAAAAAAGAATTGGCCGCAAATTTGTCCCCCTTTGGGATTAGATTTAGACAAACAAGATATAGATAAAGGTCTTTGGGCCATGGCTTTAACGCCCATGCAGTTTTGTAAGCGATATCATTTATTAGATGAGCATAAACCTGAGCCCAAAGAAGGCATGGCGCGGAGAGAATGGAATCGCGTTGAGGTCTCACTTAAGCGTGGTCAGGCGACAAAAATATTTTCAATCCAATTAGGGTCTTTATGGCAAGGTATTGATAAACTACCCTTGCACACACGTGCGTTATTTGCCATTTTTGCGGCCAAGTATCATAGCGATGTTACAGCTATGACTGCAATGGTAAATCAGTTAAGTGCTTCTTCGAAAACCAAATTAGATTTTACGGGCGTTGATCAACTATGTAAAAAATACCAAGATGCAAAGATTGTTCAACGTATTATCACATCTCATGCATATGTTCTCACAGTCATGGCTTCAATGCTTTTGGCAGCACGTGAGGACGGGGTACTGGCATCAGCCGATTTTTTATGGTTAAAACCAGTAGATCGTAAACTTTGGTATATGTTGAATACAGTCGGTAGACAAACGCCTTTTGTTGAAGTGGCAGGACCTTTTGCGCATTGGAATGCTGAAAAGCTTATGGGCAGACGATTATTAGTTCCTATGGTTGAAGAAGCAACTAATGCGTTGGAAATTGCATTAAAAGAGATAGTTTATCATCCTGACGAAACGGATTAATTTATGCGTCCACAACGTGGTCTAGAAGAACAGCAAGAATTACCGCCGCAATTATTATTGCGTGATACCCGTACTATGGGTATGAAGATGGCTGATTTTTTCAAAGATCCAGCTAAAACAGCTAATTTATTAATGTGTTTTGCTGTCATTGCCATTATTGTAAAATCGATTACTGAGTTGGTTGGTCTTATATGTATAGGTATTTTTATATATGCCTATACTCGTGAATTCAAATTACCGTTTCGTATGCCTCAGCGTTCAGGCGTTCTTGATTACAATGATCCTCTGCCGGGTAATGCTAATAAACCACGTAAAGCCCGCGGTATCAGTTTTTTTGGTAATCGAAAACAAAACAATGAAGAATTGTGGTTCAATAATGATGACATGCGCACTCACGTTTTGATTTTCGGTTCTACCGGTAGCGGTAAAACAGAAGCTTTAATTTCTATCGCATTCAATGCCCTGGTTCAAGGCAGCGGATTTTTGTACGTAGACGGTAAAGGTGATAACAGTTTATTTGCTAAAGTATTTTCCATGACACGTTTTATGGGACGTGAAGATGATTTGCTTTTAATCAACTTTATGACGGGTGCTAGAGATATTGTAGGCCCACAAGAAAAGCGTCTTTCTAATACCATGAATCCTTTTTGTAATGGTTCATCAAGTATGTTATCGGGTTTGGTCACCAGTTTGATGGATTCAAGCAGTCAATCGGGTGATGGCGATATGTGGAAAGGCCGTGCCATCGTATTTGTCGAAGCATTGATGAAAGTTCTCGTTTATATGCGTGATCAAGGGAAAATTTTGTTAGATGCCAATACTATTCGTAATTATTTTGAATTAACACGCCTGGAAGCCATCGGTATAGACAAAATGTTTATTCGAGATAATCAAGAACCAGTGAGCTTGGCCGATGCTCCCAGTTTAGTATTAGAACCCATGATGAACTATCTACGCACCTTGCCAGGTTATGATGCATCAAAGAAAGGTAAACAAAGCTCGACTGTTTTTGAACAGCATGGTTTTATCACGATGCAATTAACGCGTGCATTTGGTTCTTTGGCGGATACCTATGGACATATTATTCGTACCAATCTTTCCGAAGTGGATTTAAAAGATGTCGTATTAAACCGCCGCATTTTAGTAGTATTGTTGCCCGCATTAGAAAAAGCCCCTGATGAGTTAGCAAATTTAGGAAAAGTGATTATTGCCTCACTTAAAGCCATGATGGCAGCAGGTCTTGGTGATGCAGTAGAAGGAAGTTATAAAGAAGTCATTGCTCGTAAACCGACAAGTTGTTTGACGCCTTATATGTGCATATTAGATGAGTACGGTTATTATGCAGTAAAAGGCTTTGCAGTGGTTCCAGCGCAAGCGCGATCCTTGGGGTTTTCAGTTGTTTTTGCAGGGCAAGATTTACCCGCATTTCAAAAAGCATCGAAAGAAGAGGCAGCATCCATTGGTGCGAATACCAATATTAAAATTTGTATGAAATTGGAAGATCCTAACGAAACTTGGGAATTTTTTTCCAAAACAGCAGGGGAATCATGGGTCACCAAAGTCGATTCATTTCAAACGAATGCAGGTAGTTTATTAAATAATTATATGGATAGCCGCAGTGCATCGTCTGAAAAACGTGCTCGTGTCGATTTATTGGATTTGAAAGAACAGCGAGAAGGTGAGGCCCATGTCTTTTTTAAATCAAAAATCGTTAGAGCACGTATGTTTTTTGCAAACCCCCCTGCGGTTAAGCAGTTTAGACTCAATCATTTCTTAAAAGTTGAGCCGCCTATAGGCAGGACATTGATTGATTTAGAAAATCGACTTGAAGAATTCGATCATATTTTAGAGCGTGACGGTGTCATGTTTGCACCTAGCACAGAAGAAGCGGAAGAAATCCAATTGATAGCAAGTGTGATGCATGAAAAACCAGAAACGAATCTTATTGAGCGTGGTGTCTCTGCTCTATTAGCTTTCCACAATAAAAGCGCTATGCCGGCAGAGGAAGAAAAACTCGTTATTGAGGAATCAGAAGAACCTGATCATATCAATTTATTTAGCAAGCCAGTATTGGGTGAGAATGTTAAGCAGCTTCTCGGCTCGGATTACGAGCGGTTTAGCCAGCCATTAGTCAATAAAGCATTCTTAAAAACCAAGGTTGAGCTATTGGAACGTATCTTGGGGCGCTCAGGTTCTCAGTCAAGCACTATTGCCAATGAAATTATTAAAGATATTTTGAGCGCAACAGATTATCCGCCGAGTGTCGAAGGTATATTTTTGGAACCTGCGATGGTTATTCAGGCAGCTAAAGAGTTAGTGGATTATATAACGAATATGCGAAGCTCTGGGGAGTCGGGTGGTTCATGAAAATAATAATGTTGTGCTTTTTTAGCGTTATTCTATTCTCACTCCAAGGATGCGCATCATCAGCTGCGGGAAGAGGAGCAGCCGGCTCCGCTGATCAAGCCTATCTTGAAACGGATTATGCCATGCGGCATTTTGGCGATTCGGGAGATGTCAGTACAGCTTATCAAAACTCCAGTCAAACAGCGAAAGGTGTGGTGATAGGTGGTGTGGTGGGTGCGGCAGCAGGTAGCGCAACATCTCCAGTGGGTGGTGTGGCAGGATTTGGACTTGGTGCAATTTTCGGTGGAGCATTAGGTAAATACATTGATTCACATACTACACTTGCAGATAAGCTAGAGAATAGACATGTGCGTGTGATTGAAATGGGTGATCAGATTTTGATAGTGATCAATTCCACAACGCTATTTTATCCAAATACATCCAATATTCGTTCTGATGCTTACGACACCTTGGATTTAGTGAGTCAATATATCAATAGTAAAACTAATATGTCTGTGAAAATTGCAGCTTATACCAGTGCCGCTGAGCCTGAACGTATTACACGTCCACTTTCACAGCAGCAGGCAGATCATGTGATGAAATATTTGTGGAATAGGCATATTAATACTCGATTGCTTTATGCAGAAGGTGGTGGTAGTTCAAAATTGGTGACGGCGAATACGGCGAATTGGGATAGTGATAATTATAGGGTTGAAATTACACTAGAGAAGTTGCCAGTATGAAAAGGAAATATCCATATGATCGGTGATAGACATGAAATGCCTCGATATCAAAGTGATTTTTATCGCGAAAATTACAATAAAATAGTGCGATGGTTGTTTGTATCGGCATTGATGATGCTTTTTTTGATATTAGTTATTATATACTTTGAGATATTTGTACCTACGACCAAATATTATGCTTCGACAACAACAGGACAACTTATTGAGTTAAATCCATCCGGAAGCTAGTAAGCGGGGTTACTTATGGCTGATGCAAGCAAGAACAATAATGATGGTAATGAATTTTATCGTCTGCATTCACAAAAAGTTCTTGTGGGACTCATAGTTTGCTTAATCATTATGTTAATGATGGTAGTAGTGTTGCTTGTTCAGATCAAGCATAGACCTATTCCACCTTTTGTTGCGGTGAGTCCTGATGGTCAGAAAATGCAATTAAAATCCTATGATGACCCAAATTTATTATCGAGTACCTTAATAAAATGGGCAAGTAAAGCTGTTGTGACTGCTTATACTTATGATTTTTATAATTACCCTAAGCAATTGGAAATGGCGCAACCTTATTTTACCGAAGCAGGTTGGGCGAGTTATCGACAGTCGATACAAGCTTTGATTGATACCATAACGACCAATAAATTATTCGTCAATGGAGTGGTATCCTCGCCGCCTGTCATATCGAACCAAGGGAGTTTGGGTGGGTATGATAGGGTATGGCGTATCCAAATTCCATTTTTGGTGACATATCAAAGTTCAGAAAGTACTACCAATGCCAGTTATATGGTGACCCTCATGATTGTTAAAGTGCCGACGACAGAAAATCCAGCGGCTATTGCAATTGACCAATTTGTCATGCGATAAAAGAGGTTGTATGGAAGATAGCAAAAAATTATCAGAAGCTTTGGTGCTGGTGCAATTGCGCAATGCATTTTATAAAAAAAAGTTTCATTTCGTTTTAGGCATTTATGCCTTAAGTTTGGTGATTATTGGCGTCTTGATTTCTATCGTTATCTATTTAAAAGCTCACGAAGCACAGCCGCACTATTTTGTTGCAGATGAAGTGGGTCGGCTTATGAAAGATATACCATTAAGTGAAGTCAATATGTCATCTGATGATTTGATTGACTGGACGGTCAAAGCTGTTGAGGCTGCGAATTCATTTGATTTTGTTAATTACAGACGACAATTTCAAGATGCTCAAAAATACTTTACCGATAATAGTTGGGCAACTTATATGAAAGAGCTTGCTATCTCAGATAACTTGTTAGCTTTAAAATATCGAAGATGGGTTTTTGTAGCGAAAGTTGTGGAAAAACCAACCTTGATCACAGAAGGTGTTTTAAGCGGAGTGCATGCTTTTAAATTTCAAATGCCCTTATTGGTTACCTACTTAAAACCACCGTCTTACGATCAGAAAAGCAGCACATCCAATGCATTTGTTGTGACAGTTATTGTAGTGCGTAGAAATTTATTGGAAAGTTACCGAGGGTTGGCTGTTTATTCCATGGTCATTAGTAATGCTCCAGAGACTGTAAAAAAAATGAATATGCCGTCTGGGTAGTCCCAGACTGGTTATTCAGAGCAATCAGAGAAGGACCCACCCCGCAAATGTTTCGACCCTGGTTTTATTGTAGGTCTCGGTATATCGTCGAAACATTGTGCGGGGCCTATTATTACTAACCTCTATTTCTAAGGAGAGTAACAATGGGCCCCATACAATATTTTGGCGATATAGTAAGTCATCTTACAATAAAACCATGCGCCAAAATATTTATGGGATGGGTTCTTCTTCATCAGTGAGACGATCTACTAGGGTGTGTGACGACACGCCCTAGCTGTGTGAAAACAAGCAGTTAAATATTTTTCTTTTAATTCAATATGTTATAAATTTTTAGGATTTTATGTTATATATCATTACATTTTTTAATTATAAATGTTACTATTCATAACAAAACATAGTATAATAAAGATAAGCAAGGATTATTTGTGGCAAAGAAAGAACCAGAATATAAGTTTGATGATTTTGTATGCGATTGTGCCGAGGGGACAGCCAAAATTTTTGTAACTCACGGAGCCATGGAAACAGCCAGGTCAGATTTTAAGCTGATGACACAAAATAGAGTGGCGGAGTTTATTGCAAACGGAGGACTTGAAAAACCCATCTTTATTAATAAGAAAAAGTGGGAAAATAATACTGATGATAGTGTTGTAATAATGGTTGACGCATACGCTTTTTTCTCGGGCATAATTTATGGTTACATAGCTTTTGTCTATGTTACAAAAACAAAAAAGTGGTTAATAAAATCATTTAAAAGACATGAAGACCCTGACCCAAGAAATTTAGTTTTTCTTACAGCGCTAGGCAATTTTTTAGAAAACAATTAAGAGGAATCCATTATGACTACAATTACATGTCCAGCTTGTGCTTCTGACAATATACTCAGAAAAGAAAAAAATCGGGAAGAAGCTCTAACATTTGGAATACAATTTACTTTCAAAGAAATCTACTACATATGCAACTTATGCCATGAAGAAGGAGATTTTACGGGAGAAACAGATAAAAATTATCTTCATGCTCAAAAATCTGCTCAGGCTCAGCTTGTGAAAAATATTCTTGACGATATGAACAAGATTGGAATAACTATGGCAATGTTTGAGCGCGTTTTTGAACTCCCCTCTCGAACATTAACGCGATGGAAAAATGGTGATTTTTCAGCAAGTACTCTTGCTTTACTTCGAATTGTTGCGACATATCCATGGATAAATATTGGCAATCTCTTTTTGATAAAATCAAAAGTGATATTTACAAATCATCTTTTTCAGATACCGAGCGCCATTATGCCTGTTGGTTATTAAAAGATTATGCTCGCTTTGCTGACGCCTTATTATTTAAGGCCCCGAATTTTAAAGAATTACCACTGAAAGAAAGAAAACGCGTGATTCATTTTTTAAATCGAAAAATACGTATTCATAAAAAGCAACTTCCAAAAGTTAAAAAACACATAAGCTTTATGCTTGATGATAATTGTTATAGTGTCTTTGAGCATCAAGGACGTCAATACATGGATATCATGACGCTTATACCTCGAAAACGGATAGCTGTTCCATTGTCGGGTCATACTGCTATTAAAGGCAATGTCCGAATTCTCTTAAAAGGTTCTATGATTGAAGTGCATTATGCTTCAGACATTAAGCATACCAGTACCTCCAAAAATGATTCTGTCATCGCGATTGATTTTGGTTACACTGAAGTTATGACAGACAGTGATGGCAAGCAATACGGCACATCATTTGGTGCTATGATGAGCGATGCATCCGATCGATTAAAAAACAAAATGCAGCATCGCAATAAGCTCCATGCACTGCATAAAAAATATGCTCAATCAAATAAAATAGAACATAAAGCAAAAGCTAAAAATATACTTCATTTCAACTTAGGCCGTGACAAACTTGAGGAACAACAACGAAAGTTCAAAGCTGCATTAAACGCTGAAATCAACAAGGCTTTTAACCAGCTCATTGAAAAAAATCATGCCATTGTGGTGAGTGAATCCTTGTCTCATTCGTTTGACTATCAAAGCGGACGCACCTGGAACCGCAGGTTGTCCTCATGGGTCAAAGGAGAAATGAAAGAAAGATTGACATTTAAAGCGTTGGCTAAAGGTTTTAGCCACAAGCAAGTTAACCCAGCGTATACTTCACAAACTTGCCCTCCTTGTGGTTATGTTGATGCTAGAAATCGCAAAGGAGACAAGTTTCAGTGCCTGTTTTGTGGGTACGTGAATCATGCAGACTGGGTGGCTGCCATGAACTTGAAAAGTAGATATGATGATCCTGAGATCACGCGATATACGCCTTATCGCGCTGTTAAAGAAATACTACTCTTAAGGTTCCATCGCCGGTTGGAAATGGGTTTACCCAGGACTGTTAACGGCAGGATTCCAGATACCGCGATTGCATGAATCAACATCATGTGCGGTCAATCGGAAAGCGAATTGAAACATATTTTATATGTTAATGACATATGTCTATGTTTTTTGTAACAGCACTTGAATAGCTTTTTTATTAGTTTGAGATAAATATTCAGTCTTTTCATCGCGAACTTTAATTGAATATCCAAGGTCGCCTGGATTCAGGTCGATATTTTTGGTGCTTAGAATAAGACAGAACACTGAGCCATCAAAATTGGAAATGTCAGTATTGCCATCAATTTTCACGATAGATTTATTTTTGGAAAAACATTCAAATGCAAAGGATATAGGCTTTTTTTCATTATCACTTATATTTAGACGAACTAGCATTGCTAAGTCCATTTTAATAGGCCATTCAAGCTTTGTTTTTTCGGAAGAACGGAAAACTATACGGTCATTATATAATCCCATCAATGAAACTTTATTATTCATTTCTACACGAATATCGTCACAAAATAATACGTCAAGTAATTTCATTTATGCACCTGCTTCAATTTGCTTATTTAAAAATAACTGGGTTGACTGTGTTTTTACTATTTTGGCAGTAGTA
>JABDBK010000038.1 GCA_013288655.1 Gammaproteobacteria bacterium
G
This sequence comes from Gammaproteobacteria bacterium, assembly GCA_013288655.1. Classification (GTDB taxonomy): domain Bacteria; phylum Pseudomonadota; class Gammaproteobacteria; order DSM-16500; family DSM-16500; genus JABDBK01. The sequence goes on from JABDBK010000038.1 coordinate 2, forward strand.
ATTGTGTCGCAGTTATTTTTAATAACTGACGGAAAAAATTATTAAAAACTTTTTAAACAGGAATTGCACATGAAAAAAATATTTTCTATTGTATTAGCAGTCATGGCATCAGTGTTCTTTTGCAATGCTGCGCTCGCAAAAAATGTTGATACTATTAAGCTATCAGCTATGACGCAGTTACCCGTAGGCAGCTCCACTGAGGCTTGTTATGATCCGTATGGTCGTCCTTATCCTACCTGTATCACCATTTTCAACTTTAGTTCTTACCCTATTACTATTTTTGTTCCTGTATTAGATTTTAATAGAGGACTCAATTCTGGATGGCAACAATCTATCATTGCCAATGACTCTGCTTCAAAACAAGTTATCCTCTACGATTGGAGAGGTGCTCCATTCTTTAATGCTTACGTACCTAGCTGGTATAATTTAGAAGTACGCGATGGTCGTACTACTGGCACATTAGTTACTCAAGCTAAATAAACTTTGTATTAAACATTGCCATATTATGATCATAATATGGCAATTTTCCTTATTATGTTCATTTCTAGCCTTGGTTTATTTTGATATAATAATCATATAACTTATAAAACCAGGAAACACGCATGCAAATAGAACAACTACTCCAATTAAGCGTTCAAGAAAATGCGTCTGATCTCCATATTTTACCTGGAACCAAACCTTTATTAAGAATTGATGGTGTACTTGCTGCTGCAAAAGAAACTCATATACTTTTGGCTGATGAAACCAAACAACTTCTCTATACTATTTTAACCCATGATGAACAGCGGATTTTTGAAAAACGTCTTGTCTATGAAAAAGCATTATCACTACCCCAAGTCGGCAATTTCAGAGTAAGCCTATACCATCAAATGCATGGCATGGGAGGTGTGTTTCGCATCATCCCTTCTGTGATTCCAACTTTTGATGAATTGGCCTTACCGCCTATTCTAAAAACCTTGTTAGGCATGCCTTATGGATTAATTTTAGTAACAGGCCCTGCAGGTTCAGGCAAAACTACAACACTTGCAGCAATGATAGATTATATTAATTCGGTAAAAGCATGTAATATTATTACCATTGAAGATCCTATTGAATTTATTCATACCAATAAAAAAAGCGTATTCAATCAAATGCAAGTTGGACGTGATACCACCGATTTTGCCACAGCACTTAAATCTTCTTTACGACAAGACCCTAACGTCATTTTAATTGGTGAATTACGCGATCTTGAAACCATGCGTTTAGCATTGACTGCCGCAGAAACAGGTCATTTAGTGTTGGCAACATTGCATGCAAGCTCATCACCTCTTGCTATCAATCGTTTTGCTGATGTATTTTCAACAGAAGAAAAAAATAGAGTAAGAAATTTACTGTCTGAAACTTTACAGGCTGTGATCTGTCAAACCCTGGTAAAAAAAGTCACTGGCGGTAGGATGGCAGCTTTTGAAATCATGCTCATGACACCTGCCGTACGTCACTATATTCGCAAAGACATGCCATCTCATATGGAATCTGCTATGCAAACGAATGGTGATAAAGGTATGTGTACCTTAGAACAAAATTTACAACAACTGGTTTCAAAAAATTTAATCACTCCTACTATTGCAAGTAATGCCACTATCAATCGAAGCGCACTTGTTGATATGGAGCGGGCTGTAAAAGGAAGAAAACAAACTTAATTTTTACGGCGCTTCTCCAATGACTCCCATCGCTCATAGGCCAACATTAAATCCGCTTCTATTTTAGTAAACTGCTCCAACGTCGCTGCAATATGTTTTGAATCGCCTTTATAAAACTCGGAAGATGAAATCAATACCTGCAGCCTGGCCTGTTCAGCTTCCATGTCTTCAATGAGTTTAGGCAATTGCACTAACTCCTGGGTTTCTTTGTTGGTCATTTTATTAGACTGCTTCGTACTTATTTTTTCATTTTTATCTATCTTTGAAATGGGCGCTTGATGCTGTTTTTTCTGTCTTAACCAATCTTGATATCCGCCTACATATTCAGTTAATTTGCCATGCCCCTCAAATACGATAGTACTTGTTACCACATTATCTAAAAACGCTCTATCATGACTCACCAATAAAAGTGTGCCTTGATAATTAGACAGCAATTCTTCTAATAATTCTAAGGTTTCAATATCTAAATCATTCGTGGGTTCATCAAGAACTAATAAATTGGCAGGATGACTGAATAATCGTGCCAATAAAAGCCTATTACATTCACCGCCGGATAATGCCTTGACAGGCGTCATGGCTCGTTGTGGTGTAAATAAAAAATCACTAAGATAACTGATAATATGCTTGCTTTTACCATTAATTTCTATCGTATCACTTCCTTCCGCAACGTTTTGGATAACAGTTTTTTCCAGATCCAAAGCTTCACGTAACTGATCGAAATAAGCGATTTGCAGGCGAGTCCCTTGTATGATTTGCCCTGCCTCTGGTTGCAATTTTCCTAATAAAATATTCAACAACGTTGATTTACCCACACCATTTGGGCCTATCAAACCGATTCTATCGCCCCGCATGATACGAATTGAAAAATCATCAATAATAGTCTTATGGTTAAAGCTATGTTTAATGTGTTTAGCTTCTACGACTAACTGACCCGATTTTTGAGCTTCATTGATATTAAATGTCACCTTACCCTGCACCTCTCGACGCTTAGAACGCTCCAGTCTAAGTGCTTCCAATGCACGAACTCGCCCTTCATTACGTGTACGTCTAGCTTTTATCCCTTGCCGTATCCAGCGTTCTTCTTGCGCTAATTTTTTATCAAATTCAGCATTCTGATTTTCTTCGGCAGAAAGCATTTCTTCTTTTCTACGTAAAAAATTAATGTAATCACCAGGCCATGAGGTGAGCTTTCCTCTATCCAATTCTATGATACGAGTCGCTAATCGTTGTAACAACGATCTATCATGGGTCACAAAAATCAAGCCTACGCCCAAATTTATTAACTGGTCCTCTAACCACTGAATAGCTTCTATGTCTAAATGGTTAGTAGGTTCATCCAATAATAATAGCTCAGGAGAAGAAACGAGAGCTTGCGCCAATGCAGCACGCCGCTGCCAGCCTCCCGAAAGCTCCGATAGTAACTGATCCGGATTCAACTCCAGGCGGTCTAAGATCGTTTTCATGGTTTGATCAAATTGCCAGCCATTTTTGACATCTATGGCCTGTTGTAAACGCTCAAGCTCAACCAAATCCGATGTCGTATGAGTATGCTCAATCTTATGGATAAGCGCGTGATAAGACGACAGCAATTGACCTGTTTCGGCAATGCCTAAAGCTACAAATTCATAAACCGTCATACTGCAATCCTGAGGTAATTCTTGCGTCAGCCTGGCTATACGAAGCTGCGGTTGATACCATACAGTACCGCTATCGGGTGGCTGCGCCCCTTGTATGATCTTAAGTAAGGATGATTTACCTGCACCATTACGTCCAATCAAACAAACACGCTCGCCCGATGCTATTTGGAATTTTACTTTATCTAATAATATATCCAAGCCATAAGCTAAAGACACGTTATCCAGGGTAATTAAATTTTCACTCACATATGCTGCCCGTCTATTTTTATGGATTGCATTATATACTTACTTGGTCCACATGGGCAGCTCTTTGGCAGCTATGCGTAATCGTTTGGCGTTAGATTTTGCTTCCGGGTCAAATTTCTCGAACAAGCCCCAAAATTTAGGCCCATGATTCATCACTTTGGTATGGCATAATTCATGCAATAGAACATGCCGCATCAACGGGTAGGACAAAAACAACAGATTGCAACATAAACTTATATGTTGTCGGCTGGAACAGCTACCCCAGCGAGTTAAGTTATTCCGGACAGAAACATCCTCAAATAATAGCCCCGTCTCCATTGAAACTTTAAGTAATTCTTCTGCCAAAACTGGTTGTGCTATATTTTTTAACCATTTTTTAAGTAATTGAGAACATGATGGAACATCCTTAATATTCCCCATCAGTATAATCTGGCGGCTAAGGTTGCTAACTAATTTGAGCTTTTTACCTATGGTTTCTACATATTTGACTTCCCACACTTGATTAATGGCGTTTAAATGAATATGACCAGGTAATGACACGGTCGATTCATGGCAAACTTCCTGATGTTTATGCCAGTTTTTTATGATCCAAGCCCGTTTTTTTTGGATAAATGCTTCAATCATCGTACTAGGAAAGAACCGCTTTGTAGGTATGACAAGCTCGAGCCCCTCGCGAGATAAACGTAACTGCAGATATTTAGCTTTTTTACTATAACGTAGTGTGTAATTTGGGGTATCCATATAAAAACCCTATAAATCAAAAAGGCGACTCTTTTGGAGTCGCCTTTATTTAACACGCAGTAAATATCCCTATATATTACTTCGCTGCGCGCTTACGTTTAGCTGTTTTTCTCTTAGCTACTTTTTTCTTAGCTACTTTCTTAGCTGGTTTTCTCTTAGCTTTTGAAGCAGTTTTCTTTCGCGCCATATTAAATTCCCTTTAAGTTAATAAATAACAAGTATAGTATAACAAAAATTTATACTTTATGAAAAAGTTTTTTTAATGTGCTTACTGAAGCTTGAGAGATACCAACTATGCAAATATGGGTTGATGCAGATGCCTGCCCAAAAATCATTAAAGATATTTTATTCCGTGCAGCTAATCGGACGAAAATATCTCTTACGCTCGTTTCAAATCAACTATTAGATATCCCTGCCTCACCTTTTATATCAAAAATAAAAGTGCCGCATGGCTTTGATGTAGCAGACAACCATATTGTTAAACATATGCAAAAAGGCGATCTCATTATCACTGCAGATATCCCTCTTGCGGATGCCGTGATAAATAAAGAGGGTGTTGCCCTGAACCCGCGGGGCGAACTTTACTCCAAAAGCAATATAAAACAACGGCTAGCGATAAGAGACCTTAGCACTCATTTAAGAGATAGCGGTGTCAATACAGGCGGGCCGAACAAAATCAGCCAGAAAGAAATTCAAGCTTTCGCTAATGCTTTGGATAAGTTTCTTGTGATGGGTAAATGATTTAAGTAAATGTAAAATGCATGTGTTCCCGTCAGAGAACACATGCATATTAGGTTAGTTACTATTCATCAATAACAGTAACACTTTCAGCCTGAAGACCTTTCTGACCTTGCGTAACTGTAAACTCTACGCGTTGACCTTCAGCTAATGTACGGTATCCATCACCAATGATCGATTTGAAGTGAACAAATACATCTTCACCCTTATCGCGCTGAATAAAACCAAAACCCTTGCTTGCATTGAACCATTTAACGGTTCCTTTTTCACGTGCTGCCATATCTATAAACCTTCATATTAAAAATTAAAAATTAGCCTTACAATGTGAGTCATATAAATAAGTTTATTGACTATCTCACTATAACGGCAAACATAATGTAACAGAAATTTATCCAATAGTCTGTATTTGTATTCGCCTTAACCGCATATAATTGCATTATTTTAGTATATTATTTGATCAAACTGGTACAATTCTCCTATTTTACTCAAAGATACCTACCTGTCGAATGAGAAAACTGACAATTACCTATAATAGAAGACCCCATTCCATAAACCGGACTCGTGGTCTTACAACCCATATCATAGACAGCTCTAACATCTGCATTTTTACAAGTCGTCGGAACCCATGTATCTCGCCATATATGATGCCCCTTATGATCGAGCAATTGGCAGCAAACAAAATAAGGTAATGGAATGTTAGTTCCGCCAGTACTGCATATGGCTACAGGAACATAAGCATGTGCGGTATGACAACACGCAGCATGAGTATCTTTTGAAATGGCCAGTGTGAGAAACATCATGAGAAATAAGGACAGGATACTGGTGGTTTTTCGGATTTGAGCTTTCATGAGGAACCTCCTCTTTTTTATATGGCTCCTTATTAATTAATTTGAATTCCTATGACTCATTATACCACATGGCACTGATAAGAATTTCATGAATAAATAGAATCATTTAACTACACATGCCCCTTCAAGTTACCCACAGATTCTGTGGATATCTTGTAGAATAAGATGTTGAGAAGCGGCTTAAGGCTATTGCCACCGTCATTCTGTAATCCTGTTCATTTTAATGCTATGCTGAGAGTTTTGCAGTCTTAGGATAATGAAAAACTATGGATATCAAAAACACACAGGAGCATTTTGGAATAGTCGCCATCGGCTTTCATTGGATCATGGCTTTATTATTAATAGGAATGGTTTCTGTTGGCTTATATATGACATCTTTACCCAACAGTTTGCTCAAACTAAAACTTTATGGATGGCACAAAGAATTCGGATTTCTTGTTTTAATGCTAGTGATGTTGCGTATTATATGGCGTTTAAAAAATATTTTGCCTTCCTATGGTCAATTAAGCACATTTGAATACTATGCCTCACAAATAGTACACTGGCTTTTTTATGGATTTATGTTTGCTTTACCTATCACAGGCTGGATAATGACTTCCGCCGCAGGTTTTCCCGTGTCATTCTTTGGATTATTTATCATCCCTACAGTGGTTCCAGCTAATAATAACACCATGGAATTATTCGCAAGCATCCATAAATGGTTGGCTTATGGATTAATCGCAACTTTTTCCCTGCATGTATTGGCTGCACTTAAACATCACTTTATTGACAAGGATGATATATTAAAAAGAATGCTCAAATGACCCTCAAGATGCAATCTTCACATAGGTATCCGATCCTAGATTAACTCCTGCATTATCACGCATATAATCTTTTGCCTGGGAAGTTGCTAACCATAGCATTTGTAATTCAGCATTGTTATTTTTTATGTTACCTGTCATGGCAACAACTTTATCACACCTTGGATAATTGACTGTCAATGCGACAGCGTTACCTGTATATACGCCAGAAACTGCGGCAGGCATACCTGAACCTTGGCTGCAACTACCGCCTTTTGAGGTTAATAAACCATTCAATGTTCCTGAATTATTTTTTTCTGGATGCCAAGTTAACGTCAAGATCGAACCTTGTGGGTTCTTATAGGTGATCGTATAATCAGTACTCGTTACAGCGAATACTGGAACATTTAAACATACATAAACCGCCAATGCTGTAATACATTTATTAACTACCGTCGTCACAGAATATCCCCTTAAATAATAATACTATATATCATACATGAATGACTGACAAAATATCATGATGCAATTTGGACTTTTTCGTCATTAAATACTTTTTATTATGTTGATTGAAATGCGCAGGAATATTTTCAACTTCAACTGTAGTGATGCCATATTTCTGTAAATCAGTCATCTTATTTGGATTATTAGTTAATAATCGTATATGTTTAATGCCTCTATTTTTTAAAATATTAGCAACTAAATAATAATTTCTAGAATCTGCTGGCAAACCTAATTTATGGTTCGCTTCTACCGTATCAAGACCTGATTCTTGCAAGGCATAGGCTTTAATCTTATTTAATAAACCTATACCACGGCCTTCTTGATTAAGATAAATTAATATACCGCCTTCCTCACTGATGCGTTGCATAGCATAATGCAACTGTTGATGGCAATCACACCGCAGCGAACCAAAAATATCGCCTGTAAAACAAGATGAATGTATGCGTACAATAGGTTTATCAGAAGATACATGACTTTCTATGATCGCATGCTCCTGGCCTGTTATTTTTTCCTTAATAACTGTCACTTTACATTGACCGTAGGACTCAAGAGGTAATTCAGCGTGAGCTGACTCTTCAATAAGATTTTCATGAAAACGTCTATAATCAATCATATCATCTATCGATACAATCAAAAGACCATGTGCTTTGGCAAAAACTTCTAGCTGTTTACCTCTTGTCATAGTGCCGTCAGGATTCATGACTTCGCATAATACAGCAGCAGGTTTTAATCCCGCCATGATAGCTAAATCGACTGCACCTTCGGTATGTCCCGGACGTTCTAACACCCCGCCCGCTCTTGCGCATAAAGGGAAAATATGACCGGGCTTATCGAGATCATCGGGCTTAGCATCCTCACGAATAGCAGCCAGAATCGTATGCATTCTATCCGCTGCTGAAACGCCTGTTGTAATACCTTTTCTTGCATCAATTGAAACAGTAAATGGGGTGCCGCGTAAACTTGTATTCTCGTGAGGTGCTACCATAAATGGTAAATTGAGCTGCTTTAACTGTTTTTCCTGCAATGACAAACAAACAATACCGCTACTATGACGAATAATAAAATTCATCGTTTCAGACGTGATTTTTTCCGCAGCCATAATAAAATCACCCTCATCTTCACGATCAGGATGATCTGTCACAATCACTATTTTACCTTGCCTAATGTCATGTAACGCTTGCTCGACTCGTTTTATATAGGATTGCATGGTATGTGTGCTCCTAACATTTTTTCAACATATTTACCTAGAATATCCACTTCAATATTAATCTTTGTGCCTTTTTGATAATGACCCACAATAGTAGCCATCTGTGTTTGCGGTATAAAAGTCACGGTAAACCCATCTTGATCCACATCAATGACAGTAATACTCATGCCATCAAGACCCACATAGCCTTTTTTAACAAGATATTTTGTTATCTTGGGTATCACACCTATTTTAACTAAGAGAGCGTTACCTTCTTGTTGTATCGCTAACACTTCCCCTACCGTGTCCACATGTCCCTGAACATAATGGCCGCCCATACGACTATCCGCTTTCATGGCTCGCTCTAAATTCACTTTATCGCCTTGTTTTAAACATGATAAATTCGTTACGCGCAGGGTTTCAGGAACAGCGGTAACCTCAAATTCGTGTTGAGAAAAACGTGTCACCGTCAAACAAACGCCATTCACCGCCACACTAGCGCCTACAAATAAATCATCAAAGTCATCAGGATTCGAAATAGAAAAATCAACAGAACCATGGGTAGTATGGATGTTTTTGATAGTACCTATAGCTTCTACGATACCGTTGAACATGAGATTCCCCGCCTTATTAAAAAATCATAATTCAGGGAAGGAGAATACAATACATACCTACACGCATAGCGCACAGATACAGTATAACTTCTTCCATCCGGACTATAACCGTCGGCTTTGGAGTTTCACCAAATCTGCTGACCCCTAATAGATATAGAGCGCTCGCGGGCTTTACCGCCGGTGGGGACTTACACCCCGCCCTGAAGATATGGCAAAAAATAATCCTAATTGCTCTTATTGTCAATAGTTTTAGAGGTTCCACGAGGTAAAAAACCATCGGTTTGCATATTCCACAACATGGCAAAATGTCCGTTTGCCTGCAATAATTCGGCATGGCTTCCTTGTTCAATAATTTCACCTTTATTAAATACAATAATTCTATCCATTTCAGATAAGGTGGATAAACGATGTGCGACCACAAAAGTAGTTTTATTCTTCATAACTTCTTGTAAACTTTGCTGGATTAATTTTTCAGTTGCTGAATCCAAGGCTGATGTCGCTTCATCCAGAATCAAAATAGGAGCATTTTTTAAAATAGCACGCGCAATCGCAATACGCTGACGCTGGCCGCCGGATAATTTCATGCCTCTATCTCCTACCATAGATTGATAACCATTCTCCATCTTTTCAATAAATTCATGGCAATGCGCAAGCTTTGAGGCTTCTATGACTTCCTCATCGGATGCATCTAAACGACCATAACGGATATTTTCTATTAATGTTCTATTGAATAATGAAGGATCTTGCGGAATCATGGAAATTTGCGAACGTAATGACTCTTGCGTAACTCTTGCAATATCATGACCATCTATTAAAATTCGACCTGATTTCACATCATAAAATCGCAAAATCAAGTTAACAAATGTTGATTTACCAGACCCGGAAAATCCAACTAATCCAACTTTTTGTCCCGCAGGAATAGTAAGATTAAGATTTTTAAAAACACGACGATTATTATTATAATAAAACGTCATGTCTTCAAAACGTATTTCACCCTGGGTAATTTTTATAGGATAAGCATCGGCTTTATCTGTTAAATCATGTCCTTTTTCTACTATACTCAAAGCATTCGTGATACTTCCTAACTCTCGAACAAATACCGTAGTTTGGTAACTCACAAACCATACCCAACTTAATAACCAAAAAGTTTGCATTCCAATTTGTGTAAAATCACCTAAAGTTACCCAATGATTAATCCATCCATATAACAAAACAAAAACCATGCCAAATATCAAAAATAAACCATTTAAACCTAAACCCACATGAACAAGCTCCATCATCCACATGGCTGACTTGGCTTTAGCAACTTCATCATGTTGAAACTGTTTTAGATATTTAGACTCATAATTTGTATGAGAAAATAATCGCACATTTGCCATATTCGTCAGAACGTCGACTATTCTACCAGTCAAAACAGAAAGTGAATCGGAATGTTTAACCCATAAATAATTACAACGTTTTAAAAAAATAATTGTTAAACCTATATGAATAATTAGCCATGTCATTAATATTATTGCAAACAAAGCCTTGGTCATTAATAAAGTAATTAAAACCACACTCGCACCAGTAATAGCTATAATAAATTGTAGGCAAACAATTTCTACAACGATTTGACAACTCGTCGGTAAATCAGCAATTTTTTTTGAAATATTTCCAGCAAAATGGCTTGAAAAAAATTCATGCGAATGAAACTGTATATACTTAAATACAGCATCACGAATATTGGATCGAAAACGTGGAAATGTATAGATCTGCAAAACACCTTGTACACGTTGTAAAATTTCTGTAAATAACCAAAATAGAACCAAGAGTATCAATATTCCTTTTAATGCAAAAAAAACATGTTGACGATCGCCTTCATAATTTTGCAATACATCAACAATACGTTTTAAAAAATAAGGGAAAATAGTTTCGTTTACCGCCCACACCATAGAAATAAATGCCAGCAGCGAGAATTTCACCCATTGTACGCGCACAAAATATAAAATAAATTCAAATGTTGTGGTTGGTAACTTCATAAAGCACCTGTTTTCAACTTTAAACTGGCGTCCAGGCTGGACAAGCCATATGACTTACGTTAAGATTGATCATTTATTATACTATATTTAAGGCTGTCTACACAAGAGGAAAAATAACAAGAAAAAGACGCAAACGGGCTCGCAAACGTTCACGATTTGATCTGTAGCAACTGCTGAATAATTATGATGCTAATTCATCCAAAGCATCACCCGTAAGTCGGTATACCGTCCATTCATCCATAGGCTTAGCGCCAATTTTTTTATAAAATTCAATAGCAGGAGTATTCCAATCTAGCACAGACCATTCCAGACGTCCGCAGCCACGCTCTTTTGCAAGACGAGCTAGATGAACCAGGATTTTTTGACCCACTCCTTTTCCACGTGCCTCAGGTTTTACATACAGATCTTCAAGATAAATTCCTTTTCTGCCTAAAAAAGTTGAAAAATTATGGAAATATAAAGCAAAGGCAACAGGTTTATCATGTAAATATCCCACGAGAGCTTCTATATTACTCTTATGACCAAAGAGTGTTTCTCTCAACATGTCTTCTGTTGCAACAACTTCATGGGTTAATTTTTCATATTCAGCTAATTCTTTTATCAAAGAAAGAATTAAAGGTACGTCATTTTCATTAGCTACTTTAATAATAATTTCAGACATCGTGACACCACATTTTCATTTCCGGTAAAGCCATTACAGTATCCACGTATTCTTGAATAATTTCTGGTATGGCAACATTATAAGTAACAAAACGATTTACCACAGGCGCAAACATGGCATCCGCAATGGTAAATTTTCCAAATAGCAACGATCCTTTATGAGCATATCGTTGACGGCAATCCGTCCATATATCAATGATACGCGCAATATCAGGCAGTGCTGCAGCAGGTATGATATAATTTGCAAATCGTCCTTGCGCATCAAATGGTAAATGTTTTCTTAACATTTGAAAACCCGAATGCATTTCACATGAAATACTTCTTGCATGGGCTCGCATTTTACTGTCTTCGGGCCAAAGGCATACATGAGGGAATGTTTCAGCCAAATATTCGCCTATTGCTAATGAATCCCAAATAAGCATTTCACCATGTTTTAATACTGGAACCTTCCCTGATGGAGATATTTTAGCAATTTTGTCTTTCGTATCAGCTTGATCCAGAGGAATGAATGCTGCATCGAAATCAGCCCCTGTCTGTAATAACATCAACCAAGCCCGTAATGACCAGGATGATACATTCTTGCTGCCTAAATAAATGATTATTTCACTCATGTATTGTCTCTTCATTAAATGTTCCTATAATCATATACTTATCAATGAAGTTCAATAGCTTATTTAATTAATTTAACGCGATTCTCAACTTTTATTAACCATATGAATTTTGGTGATTTTTGTAGGGTGAGCAAAGGAGCGCCTTTCAGCGACGTGCCCACCAATGGGTTGGTGGGCACGCTGCGCTCTGCCCACCCTACATTAACGTAATTTAAAGTTGAGAATCGCGTTAATTTATATATTGGTTACAAAATTCTGATGGTATGCCATTTAGTGGGTTTATTTAACTTTATGTTGGATCCTATCCCTGTATTTCTCAAAAAATGAGATCGTACTACGGGGTAGTTTTTTTGCAATACAGTTTGCTAATGGATCTGCGCTTCGTATGAAGTAGGGCGTTAAGAAAGTCGTCATCACAGATACAGCGACAGCAATAGGATAGATGAAACTGCTAGTCACATTTAATGTTAAACCAAGTCCTGCAATGATAAATGAAAACTCGCCTATTTGAGCCATTCCCATGCCTACACGTAGAGAAGTTTTTCCATCCTTACCTACTAATAAACTACCTAAACTACAAGTTATGACTTTTCCTAACACCACAGCAATAGTAATAACTATGATGGCTAGTGTATGTTCCATGACAACAGCCGGATCAAGTAGTAATCCGACTGAGACAAAAAATATAGCGCTAAACATATCACGCACAGGCGCTGTTAATTGTCTTATAATCTTCACTTCATGACGGCTTTCTGCCATGATAGCACCTATTAAAAACGCTCCCAAAGCAATACTGTATTCCATTTTGATCACTAACAAACAAAAACCAAAACATAAACTAAGCATAGTAATCAAAAGCGTTTCACGACTATGAAAGACTGCCACATATCGTAATATTTTTGGAATAGTATACAAACCAATGAGTGTAGTAATAATTAAAAATAGTATTAATTTACCCATAGTTAACAATACATCATTGAATCCTACCGATCCACTTTTCGCAATACCTGATAAAACAGCGATAATCGCTATACCAAGCAAATCTTCAACGATTAATATGCCGTAAATTAACTGAGAAAAATCTTTTTTTTCTAAATCTAATTCTTTTAATGCTTTAACAATAATAGTAGTAGAAGAAATGGCTAATATACCACCTAAAAACAAAGCGTCTACCATCCGCCAATGAAATGCTTTCCCTATCTCATACCCTAACCATAACATAACGATAATTTCACCTATCGCAATCACAGAAACTGCTGCGCCTACTTTCTGTAAATCACGAAAACTGAATTCTAAACCTAAAGAAAACATCAAAAATACAACGCCTAACTGTGCTAATGTTTGAATATTTTCCTGATTGGATATAAACGAAAAAGGTGGTGTGTGAGGTCCAATGATAATACCCGCAAGAATATAACCCAATACGACAGGTTGATTAAGTCTATGAAATAATATAGAAATAAAGCCTGCGGCTAACATAAGAACTGCTAAATCTTGTATAAAATCAAGAGAATGCATGTGGTATCACCTATTATTATAACTATTCATGCTATTTTTTATTATACAATATTACATGGGTGAACAGATAAATTCGGCCAGAATTAAATTTATCTCGGTTTTGGGGCAGGAGCTGGCGGCAGCTTTATAGCCTTCAAAGCTTCTAATTGTCTTACAGCTTTTGCTTCATACCCCATCAATACCCATTGATGTTTTCGAAACAAAGATATAGAAGGTTTTTTGATATCAGCTTTCTCAGATTTTGTTGGACTTTTTTCTTCATCAACCTTGGGTATTGCTGTTAATTTTTTTAAATGATCTATTGTTTCCAATGAATCCTTAATAATTTGGTGAAACGCTTCGTAACATTGTTTTCTCTGCATAATAACATCTCTATTAGCAATAGGATCTGAAAGACTGGCAGGAAAATTTGACTCAATGATTTGTTCTATGACTTTTACTTGCTGTTTGATTTCTTTCATAAACTCTATTGCTGCTTTTTCTTTCTCAGCTTGATGGGTTATTTTTTCTAAAGCATTTATATAATACTTTGGACCAAATACTGGTGAAGATTGATTGCCGGGATTCGCCTTATGTTCGATATATGCATACAACCAGGTATGTTTTACAGGTAACTCATAAGCAATGCCTAATCTTTGCGACTTTTTTGCTGCATTGACTGGCGAAGATAACTCTTTAGAAAACCCTCGCTCAAATGAAGGCACTGAAATACTTGATCTTTTTTTATCTTTTGCGGTTGATTTAACCAATGTTCTTGTTTTAAAAAAACGATCTAATGGCATTTCTTTCTGGATTTCTGCTTGCCATTGTATATTCCATAATTTCAGTATTTCTTTCGGATTGCCTATGGGAATGCGCGTCGTCTCTGGGGGAGTGCCTAAAGTCACCAAAAGCGAATAATCTCTTTTTTGCTCTTTTGTACCATCACTTTTTATTGTGCCAGTTTTATATCCCTTAATAGTCAAGGATCCAACCTTGTTTTTATTTTCCTTATCAGAAAACAAATTAAGATTCATGGTTGTGAGCACCTTTACAGCCCCTGTATTTTTGTCTTTAGTTTTTTCATATTTAACTGACCATCCTTTTTTATCTTTAGAACATTCGTTAATTTCCTTACTTAGTTTATCTTCACCTGGAATAACTATGTTAGATGATTCTACTTTATTGGCTATTCTTTTTAGATTAATCACAGCGTTTATGGTTCGCAAAATAGGTAATTCCATGTTAGTAAAAAAATTATTTTCTGTTAATGTATCCATCATATAAACTACTGCTGGCACGGAAGAAACAGCCACTTCAGAGGCATAGATATAAGACATGGCACGCCAATAAAACTCTTTTAATAACTCGTAATTTTTATCTTCATACAAATCCTTAAATAAGGTATAACCATATAGATCATTAATATATTGGGTACCTGCCACCGTATCTGTCACTGCGCCAAAAGATGTGTGCCCTTGTTTTAATGCTTTTATTAAATCTTTATTAAGTTTATCAAACTCACTACTTGGAATTTTTTTTGTACCTAATGGCGGCGGAAAGGGCAGACGACCTAAGTCAAGATGTGTCGTATCAAGCTTAGTAAAACCCCACTTCATGTTTTCTCGATAGCCATAAATCATATAAGTGTTATCAGATTTTTTTATGAGTATAGGTCTTCTATTATCTTTTGCAGTTTCTAAAATTAAATCATCAATGGATTTTTCATCTTCACCCACTCCAAGAGACATTAAAGTAAGGTCACTCCCAGCTGAAACATATTTGCTAAAAGCTTTTGCAGCATTTTCGCCAAGACCGCTTGACCAAAATAAAACTTGCGTGTCCTGCGTTTTTTTATCGTCTGACATAGGAAAAACGGGCGGTAAAATTTTTTGGCTAATAAGATAATCGTGTAATATTTTAAAATACTTACAACACTCATCCAGTAATTCCAGCTTCTGTTTTTGATCTGTCAATTGATTCGCAAGATAAACAGCTTTGTATATCTCAGCCATTTTACTTGAAATAAAGTCACTTAAATCTTTTATCTCTCTAGCAGTTATTGGAAAATTTTCTAAGTGTAAAGTCTTAAATTTGTCACTGCCTTTAAAGTCGCTAAAGGCTGTCTCTATCTCAGGCTGTAGAATGCTGCTGCTGTATAATCCAGTGGTTGGGGTTTGAGTATTAGCTTGTTTTGATAAAAAACTGCTAACTGCTGAATTTTTGACTTCAGCCGGTGATAAAACTGATTTGACTCGTGTTTGCGTCATTTTTACACTCTCTCGCACCTTTTACTCAATTATACTACAAAAAAAACTGGTCAGGTTTCATATAAAGGATAAGCATTACAATTCATTGATTAATCAATCATTTTATATTTTGGAAAAAACCACATAGAAAAATGACTCTCATTGCATTATCATATTGTCAACATAACATCATAGAAAATGCCCGTGACTTCTGACATACAAAAACCCTACGAAAATCTTGATCCAAATCTTATTCTCTCTGCCATCGAAAATGCAGGTTTTCTTTGCTCAGGTAGTTTATTGGCTTTAAATAGCTATGAAAATCGTGTGTATCAAGTAGGTATAGAGGATTCAACTCCTATCATCGCTAAATTTTATCGTCCTAATCGTTGGTCTACTGATGCTATTCTCGAAGAACATCAATTTAGTCTCGAATTAGCCGAACATGAAATTCCAGTCATTGCGCCTTTGGTCAATTCAGATGGAAAAACATTGCATGAATATCAATATTATCGTTTTGCACTTTTTCCACGTCGTGGTGGTCATGCACTCGAACAAGATAATTTGGATCAATTAGCATGGATGGGACGCTTTATTGGGAGATTACACGCTGTTGCAGCGTGCAGACCATTTCAACATCGCGACATACTCAATGTACAAACGCACGGATATATTCCTTATCACTTTTTAATGCAACACAATTTTATTCCAACTTATCTAAAAACTCAGTATTGCGAAACGATTAATGCCATTTTAAAACTTATAGATCAATTATTTGCAAATATTTCTGATCTAAAAATTATTCGATTACATGGTGATTGCCATCTTGGTAATGTGCTTTGGAACGATGCGGGCCCGCATATCGTCGACCTGGATGATGCCGTCATGGGCCCTGCCATCCAGGATATGTGGATGTTATTATCAGGTGATATCATACAAACACGATTACAACTTAGTATTTTATTAGAAGGCTATGGTGAATTTCATGATTTTGATATGCGCGAACTACAACTCATAGAAGCCATGCGCACTTTACGTATGATTCAATATTCTGCGTGGCTCGCTAATCGTTGGCAAGATCCTGCTTTTCCACGCGCGTTTCCGTGGTTTAACACAACACATTATTGGGAGGAGCAGGTAATTAATCTAAAAGATCAACTTATGATATTAAATGATCCGCCGTCGTATTTGTTTTATTAATTAATTCTCAGTACACGAACACGATTGGATCAACCTGGGAATTTCTCCCACTATATAAAGCCATCTCATGGACATTATAAGGGGTTATTATAGCC
>JABDBK010000039.1 GCA_013288655.1 Gammaproteobacteria bacterium
TTTTAGTGGCCATCTCTAAAGCAGCTTCTATGGCTTCAAATATAACTCCACTGTCCACACCTTTTTCGTTGGATACAGCTTCTGCAACTAACAAGATTTCTTTATTCATAACGTCAGCCTCACTTTTAGCGGATGTCTGCAACTACATTGGCCTTTTCTATAGTAGAAAAAGGCAACACCACCTCTTCTTCGTCTACCAGGAGGTGGATATCATTCCCATCCACGCGCAACAAAATCCCAACAAACTTGCGTCTATTGTGGACTTTCGCGCATACACGTAACTTAATGCGATTACCCATTTGCTTTTGATAATGCGCAACTTCAAACAATGGTCTATCAAGACCAGGAGAAGAAACCTCAAGAGTATAATGCCCTTGAATGGGATCTTCTACATCTAACATGGCACTTATTTGATAGCTTACACGTGAACAGTCGTCCAGGGTAATACCTTTATCACTATCTATATACAGACGTAAAACCCCGCCATCCAATTCACCGCCAATGAATTCATAGCCCATAGCATTCACTAGGTGCGCTAAACGATCATGCAATGTTGATGCAATTTTTACCATAATAATCAATAAGTCATAATCAATCTGTTGATAAAAAAAGTGGGCTCACGCCCACGTATTTGTAACAAAAACAAAAAAACCCCAAGAGGGGTTTTCTTATTGTTCACTCATTCTGGTAGCGGGGGCTGGATTTGAACCAACGACCTTCGGGTTATGAGCCCGACGAGCTACCAGGCTGCTCCACCCCGCAATAAGGGCGTATTCTATATAAAAGGTTTAGGACATACAAGCGAAATAACATAAAGATAATGCTATGAATGTTCTTCATCACATAGCAAATATTTTACGCAAGTATATTTAATCCCTTCTCTGCAACGAGATTAAGTAATTTCAAAGTTGGACCGGTGGGATGCTTCTCCCCTGTTTCCCATTTTTTTATAGTGGAAGGACTTGCATTTAAATATTCAGCAAACACGGGCTGACTGACTTTCTCACGCAGTCGAATTTGCTTAATTTGGTTTGGGGTAAATTTCTTAACAGGGGACAAGCACTTAGCGTCAAATGAGCGCATAGTTTTTGCATCTATTAAGCCAATTTCAAATAGCCCTTTAGCAGATTCATGCACTACCTCAAGAATTGATTTTTTCATTTGTCTGCACCTCAATTAATACGCCGTCTTTAATTGCTTTTTTGATTTGATCTTCTTTATAACTAAAATAAACTTTTGCTAAGTCTTTTAAGACATCTTCTTCCTTTTTGGTGATGTTACTTTTTTCATTTTTAGAAAAGCCATATACAAAAATAACTCTGTCATTCATTTTAAATGCAACAATACTTCTTGCCCCGCCGCTTTTACCTTTATGTCCAAGGGGCAAACGCTTTTTGTAAATGTGGCCGCCGAGATTTGCTTCATACAGTCCTTGTGTCATTTCATTTACGGCCGTCATAAGAACTTTATCACTAATCTTTAGTTTCTTTGCCCATTGTGAAAATGGTTTATTCTTCAATATGTGCATGCGTACTTCCTATTCTTAATTATATACCACGAAGTGGTATATTTATAGCCCTTTTATAAAAAAATGCATGGTTAGTTTACATTAAAGTGAAAAATTATTATAAAATATCAAAGACTTGTGGATAGCATGCCTTAATATGATTAATTTATAAACTTAAACTTTACAAATGATCATATATTTAATCCATTATCATGCCCGCTGCTTTTAGAGCTGCCATGGCAGTTGCGTTATGTTAGAATTAAATACTTATAAATTGTATAGCCGGATTGCTTGCGATGCCCTTAACAAGGATAAGTTTACAAGCTCTTATGATCATCTGTTGTTATGCTGCTTTACCAGCATGTATGGTAGGACCTGACTTTCATTCACCCAAAGCGCCTCAAACCAAACAATACACCTACGGCCCACTTCCTAAAAAAACGACAAGCGCATCTACAGGAAAATCTGGAAAAACTCAATATTTTAACTACGGCCAGGACATTCCTGCCGATTGGTGGGCCCTTTATCACTCCAAGGAACTCAACCAACTTATTGAAGCAGGATTAAAACATAGCCCTACTCTTGATGCCGCCAAAGCTACCTTACGTCAAGCACAAGAAAATTTAAGAGCCCAATGGGGCACATTATTGCTGCCTTCTGCTAATTTGCAGCTAGGCTATCAACGCACACGATTTTCTGCGCAGCAATTCGGATCACCTGCCAACAGTCTCTTTAATTTATATAACGCTCAAGTTTCTGTTGCTTACACCCTGGATGTTTTTGGTGGAGCAAGACGTCAAGTGGAAGCTTATCGCGCTCTCGTTGATTATCAAGGATACGAATTACTGGCGGCGCAATTAACCTTAACTTCCAATATTGTCACAACGGCCATCAATATTGCCTCATTAAAAGCTCAAATTAAAGCAGTACGATATTTAATTCATTTATCAAACCATCAACTTGGTATTATGAGGAAACAATTTGTTTTAGGCGGATTATCAAAAGTTGATGTACTCACACAAGAAACGTTTGTGGAACAAACCAAAGCAACCTTGCCGCCGCTAGAAAAAAGTCTGGCACAATCGCAAGATGCCTTGGCAGTGCTTATTGGCTGCTTACCTAGCGAAAGTCATCTGCCGGAGATTAATCTCGCTGATTTAAGCTTACCTAAAGCATTGCCCTTAAGTATACCGTCAAATCTCATTAAACAAAGACCTGATGTTCAAGCAGCTGATGCTTTATTACATCAAGCAAGTGCACAAATTGGAGTTGCCACAGCCAATCTATTACCGTCATTTCCCATTAATGCAAATTATGGTTATCAATCGGACCATATAAACAATTTATTTACTGCACTCAACAATGTCTGGTCTTACGGAACAACCCCAACACAAATTTTATTTCAAGGCGGAGCATTGCTCGCCCAAAGGCGTGCGGCCATTGATGCCATGGATGCAGCTTTCGCACAATATCGTCAAACCGTTTTGCAAGCTTTTCAAAATGTTGCTGATAGCTTACGCGCGATAGAAAATGATGCCAAAGCATTGAAAGCACAAAACCAGGCAGAAATTGCTGCATCAAAAAACTTAAATTTAACTGATCAACAATTTAAACTAGGAGCTATCAATTATATTTTATTATTAAACGCTCAACAAACCTATCAACAAACCGTCATTAATCGTATTCGAGCTGAAGCGGCTCGCTATAGTGATACTGCTGCCTTGTTTCAAGCTTTAGGCGGCGGTTGGTGGAATTGTGGAGGGAGATGCGAAACATGAAAAAAAATCGAATGCTCTTAATGCTTCTTATCGTAGGTATCCTATTTGGCGGCATTTTTACTTTCAAAGCAGTTAAAAACTATTTCATATCACAATTCATGCACAAACATTTATCTCCCGTTGTCGTTGTTTCGGCCATGGATGTAAAGTTTTCTAATTGGCAAACGGAACTTAAAGCATCGGGCAGCACCCGAGCTGTGCTAGGTGTCAATATCACGACGGAATTAGCTGGCATGGTGAAAAACATTTATTTCATACCAGGTACGGATGTAAAAAAAGGCGATTTACTTGCGGAGCTCAATTTAGATCCCGATAAAGCCCAACTTAATGTACTCAAAGCCAACGAATCGCTCGCAAACATAAACTACAACCGCGATAAAGCACAATATGCCATTCACGCGATCAGCAAGGCCGTCCTGGATGCAGATGAAGCCAATCTGGCAAGCGCAAGAGCACAAGTGGCACAACAAGAAGCCATTATCGCTCAAAAAACCATTCGAGCACCTTTTAGCGGCCGGCTAGGCATATCAAACATCTATCCAGGACAATATCTAACGCCTGGCGATAAAGTGACGATGTTACAGACCTTAGACCCTATTTTTGTGGATTTTTACATTCCACAACAATCCTTACACCAATTAAAGAAAGGTCAATTCGCAGCCGTGAGCATACAAAGCCATCCTAAAAAAGCATTTATCGGCAAAATTACAACCATCGATCCTGGGGTAGACCCAAGCATACGCAATGTTCAAGTCGAAGCAACCATACCCAATCAAGAATTGATCCTTGCTCCGGGCATGTTTGTCTCTGTCTATATTGAAACAGGCAAGCCTATTCCTTATTTAACCCTGCCTCAAAGTGCGATTAGTTTTAATCCTTATGGTGAAATTGTTTATATCATAGAAAATTTAGGGAAAGACAAGCTTATTGCTAAACAACGCTTTGTCGTCACTGGCGAAAAACGCGGCGATCAAATTACCGTACTTAATGGATTAAAAGAAGGCGACAAAATCGTCACCAGTGGTCAATTAAAATTACATAATGGCAGCGCGGTAGCTATTAATAATAGTATTGAACCTGAGAATAATCCAGCACCAAAGCCTGTAGATGATGAACCAAGGACAAGCTAATGCATTTTACTGATCTTTTTATAAAACGACCAGTCCTCGCAACCGTAGTAAGCCTATTCATTCTAGCATTAGGCATGCGATCCGCAGGTTCTTTGCCTGTTCTGCAATATCCTTTTACTCAAAATGCTGTTGTTACGGTATCGACTGTTTATACAGGCGCTGATCCTGCATTAATTGCCGGATTCATAACGACCCCATTAGAAAACTCCATCGCGCAAGCTAGCGGCATTGATTACATGACATCAAGCAGCACACAAAGTCAAAGCACTATTAAGGCTAATCTTATTCTTAATTACGATCCCAATAAAGCTCTCTCAGACATCAATACCAAAGTCAATGCGGTACTTAATAAGCTGCCTAAAGAATCCCAATTACCTGCTATCACCATTGAAGTAGGTCAAACCATTGATGTCATGTACATAGGGTTTTACAGTAAAGTTTTGCCTGAAAATAAAATCACTGATTATTTAGTGAGAAATGTGCAGCCTCAATTGCAATCTATCAATGGAGTACTTATCGCCGAAGTGCTTGGTCAACGTTTATTTGCTATGCGGGCATGGTTAGACCCTGAAAAATTAGCAGGCTATAAACTCACACCTACCGATATTGCAAGCAAACTTGCTTCCAATGATTTTATTTCTGCTGTAGGGCGCACTAAAGGCAATATGATAACCATGGATTTAACTGCAGCGACAGGATTATCTACCGTCGATCAATTTAGCAATATGGTTATCAAGTCCGAGAACGGTGCAATTATTCGCTTAGGTGATGTCAGCAGAGTTTCAATGGGCGCAGAAAATTATAATACTGCGGTTCAATTTGATGGCAATCCTGCTGTTTACATAGGTATAAAAGTACAACCATCTGCTAATTTACTCACTGTCATTAATGATGTCAAAGCCATATTACCCAAGATTGAACAACAATTACCTGAAGGCCTGGAAGCAAAAATTGTTTATGATGCGTCTGATTATGTAAATTCATCTATTCATGAAGTCATTCGATCACTTATTGAAGCATTAATCATCGTAACCCTTGTTATTTTTATATTTTTAGGATCTGTGAGATCCGTCATTATTCCTGTCATCGCCATGCCGCTTTCCTTGATTGGTACTTTTTTAATAATGTTATTACTAGGATATTCCATCAATTTATTAACTTTACTCGCATTGGTATTGGCTATAGGCTTAGTCGTCGATGATGCCATTATTATTGTAGAAAATATTCATAGACATATTGAAGAAGGTGTCAAACCATTTCAAGCAGCTATACAAGGCGCGCGAGAATTAGCAGGGCCTATTGTTGCAATTTCGGTTGTGCTTATTGCTGTTTATTTACCTATTGGTTTTATGCAAGGTTTAACCGGCGCTTTATTCACGGAATTTGCTTTCACACTTGCAGGTGCTGTAGGCGTATCTGCTGTGATTGCATTAACACTCTCACCCATGATGTGTTCAAAATTTTTAATACCGCACGATGGCCATAACAAAAATAAATTCGTCGAAAAAGTCGATCAATTGTTTGATCAGTTACGTATAAAATACCATTATGTTTTAAGTCATTCTCTTAATTATTTATCTGTCATTATTGTTTTTTCTATCCTTATTTTATTAAGTAATTATTTTCTTTTTATTAGCTCTGATTCTGAACTCGCTCCACAGGAAGATCAAGGCATTATCATTACTCAATTAACGACAGCACCGAATGCTACATTAAAACAAACTCAAACATACTCAAAATTAGTCAATACGATTTTTTTCAAATATCCAGAAACAGCACATTCATTCATGATAGATGGAGAAGGAGGACTCAATTTAAGTATTGGCGGTATGATATTAACACCCTGGGATAAACGTAAACTCACTACTAATGATATTCAACCTGAGTTACAACAAAAACTTGAGAAGATTGCAGGCGCAAAAATTGCTGCATTTCAATTACCTTCGCTGCCTGGCGGCGGAAGCGGATTGCCCATACAATTTGTGATACAAACTACCCAACCTTTTGATGAACTCAATCTTCTCGTACAAAAGGTAGTGGAAAAAGCACAAAAATCAGGGATTTTTTTATATATTGATCCAGACCTCAAGATTGACAAAGCGCAAGCCACGATTGAAATTAATCGGGACAAGGCATCCGAATTTGGTTTAACCATGCAAGATGTAGGCAATGCGCTCGCTTCTGCATTAAGCGAAGGGTATATCAATTATTTTAATTATTCAGGCAGATCTTACCAGGTTATTCCACAAGTCGCTCAAGTGAATCGTTTGAATAGCTCGCAACTTTTAAATTATTACATCAATACGGCAGATGGAAAATCCATATCTTTAGGAACACTTACCCATATCAAACAAACCATCGTTCCCGAATCACTTAATCATTTTCAACAACTGAATTCCGCGACAATTTCTGCCGTTGCATTTCCGAATATTACGATGGGTCAAGCGCTTAGCACCCTGAAATCTATCGCTTCTGATATTTTACCGCAAGGTTATACTATTGATTATGCTGCACAATCACGCCAATTTGTTCAAGAAGGCAATGCATTGATACTCACTTTCTTTTTTGCTCTTATCATTATCTATCTGGCACTTGCCGCTCAATTTGAAAGTTTTCGTGATCCATTCATTGTATTAATCAGCGTACCCATGTCTATTTGTGGTGCGATGATATTTATTAGCATGGGCATAGGTGATGCAACACTCAATATTTACACCGAAGTGGGTTTAGTGACATTGATAGGTTTAATCAGTAAACATGGCATTCTCATCGTACAATTTGCTAATGATTTGCAACAACAAGGAAAAAATAAACGTGACGCTATAGAACAAGCTGCAGCTATTCGTTTGCGGCCTATTTTAATGACAACGGCGGCTATGGTGCTTGGCGTCATCCCATTAATCACTGCATCGGGTGCAGGTGCTCTTAGCCGATATAGCATAGGTTTAGTGATTGCAACAGGCATATCCATAGGCACGTTGTTTACGCTTTTTGTGGTGCCTGCGATGTATATGTTGCTTGCGGAAGATAGGGCAGAAGATAATGCTGAAGATAGTGAGTTTTTAAATGAATTGCATCCAACCTAAAGCTCGTACAGTTGCGGCTATGACTGTTCTGAGCCATCTCCTTACACATTGAAAGACCCACCCCGTCATGTTTCGGCTCTGATTTTATTGTAGGTCTCGCTATATCTCCGAAACATTGTGCGGGGCCCATGGTACGATCTTTCGCCACGCACTAACAACATTTATATTTAAATTTTTAATTCATGATGTTACATTTGCATCGCTTATTCATTAATAAATATTAAATAAAAAATCAGGAAAATATTATGCCAATAAAAATGACGCTAGTAGAAGGAAATGGAAAGATTCTTGGAGATGTTTCAATTAAAATGGAAGGCGCAGCAATGGCTGGACTTATACTGCCAGGTAATCCGTCGCAAAAGCCAAGTCAAAGTCAATTGTTAGCGAGTATCATGAAAAACCCCAATCAAGATGACAAACCATCAGATGTGCTTCAACCTGAAACTAAACCCAATAATCCATCTCCAACACAAAGAGAATTAAATCTCTGGGAAGAAAACGCCATACAAAAGTTTCCAGATATAACAGCAGATATGTTTTTAAATGCCAATAGTCGCCGAGATCAATTTAAACTTTATCATCTCGCTGCTTTAGAGCGTCTAGTTAATAATAATGTACCTGCTGATTTAGCACTGCAAACAGTTATACCATTATCACGCGAGGAAGCCGACAATATTTGCAAGGAAGGACAATCAAATGCGGCTGAATATGATGTTAGATCTAATAATTCACCAAGGCTTAAATAGCACTCTTTGGATTTTGTGGCATTATTGACATCTTGTTACCGAGCTGCGGCTCGGTAAATTGCCAAATTTTAACTAAACACCTCATCCACATGCACCAATCCGACAACTCACCCAACGCAATAAAAAAACATCGTATAATCAATAATACAATGAATTATCATTGTTTTTTAATAAAAACAGAATTACTTGGTGTGATTCCACGATCATAAGTACAAAACGTATCAGTTGCTTCAGGAGTTCTATTGTGGATTTTAATATTTGTGATGACCTCCACTGCCCCAGCATGAATGCACGTTTGCTGTGCTAACTTTACTATCTCAAGAAGTTGATCAATATCCCCTCTCATCGTTGTTTCCATGGCACTAATCTGATAAGGAATATTAGCATTTTTTACCACTTCTATAGCTTTATCTACCAATTCAAAATTATTACCTTTTCGCACTCTCGGGATAACTTGAAAGGCAAGGTATACTTCGCTAGCTTGTTTTTTTGATTGAGACATTTCCACTTACCCTACTATTGCTAACAAACTTCAAGAACAATCTTGCCTTTAACATGCGTCCATTGATGTTATTTATAATACGAGATATCGACATATTTGTCGATATCTCGTATTATAAACATACGTTACAATTTAGCAAATCACTGTTAACTTATGCAATATCCACGTACCTGGATAAAGCTATGGCAATAATATTCTATTGTTTAAACAATGAGTTACCTCACTCAACTTTCATACTTTACACCTTGAACCTGAGTCCGATCTTTTTCCAATGCGCGTTTTTCTTCTTTCACCTGAGCAGGCTGATGTTGAAAAAATAAAGTCCCTTTGTCAGAAGCATAAAAATGCGGAGTACAAGCACGTGTCATAACTTTAGCTGCAAAGGCATCAGCCAATGAATGAATAATTATTCTTGATCCAAGTTGATTAAACAAAGATTGAAATTGGGTAAATTCCTGAGTGATATGTGCTTCATTCTGATCAGAAAAATCTTTACTGATATTTTTTTTAAACCACGCAAATACCTGCTTTTCGACCTCAAGCTTAGGCAATTGTAACGCATGGGAATAAGTATCAATCATATCATCATAGCTTTTTGCTAGCGTTCCCATTTCCTGGGTATCACTAAAATGTAAATCATTCACACCCAAATATAAAAATCTTGCTAAACATAACTGACGCTCCAACCAATCCAAAGGCATATTATTATGAACCACCGCAACCGTAATATCGTTAGCGCCCTGTTTCTTGAGATTCATCACAGCCTGACACAAAGTCGTTCCTGTCGCTGTTTCATCATCCGTAATCAAATATTTATCATTAGCATTAATGCCCGTACTTCCCGAATGAAGCGTGTTAATCAATGCACTATCATCTTGATGTGAATCTCGTTGCTTTTCACCTAAAATACGAGACTCACATAATTGCTTACCCAATATAGCTTGTAATTGCACTGTGAGTTCTTTTGTTCGCTTCGCCGCTCCCTCGTCAGGAGTGACCAAACGTAATTGTCCATGATGAGGATGATTCATCCAGTCTTTAACGATTTGAGTAGACATGATTGTCAGTGCTGAAATCGCTGAACTTTTAATTTTTTTGTGGGTATAACTACCTGACAAAGTATGCGCATCATGACACTCAGCCGTAATCACTTGACTCACTCCCGAAGCCTCAAGCAACATACCATTTTGTTGTACATAAGCGCCCGTCTTACCTTTAGAATCATTTTCAGCTTTGTCCGAACGAGCACCAAATTGATATGAATTAATTAAATTAACTTTGTCTGCTCCTCTTAAGCGAGCCTGTCTTGCTATCATGGCAGTTTCAAAAAAATAAGAAGCGGCACCATTTTTTTGATATTCTTTTACGGCTTCCATATCATCTGGGCTCGGTCTTGTAGCCTGCACAATAGTCACAGTAGCACCGCAAATTTTTGCTTCATCAGGTATGGCCGCTAACTCGCCTTTTCCTTGCGTCTGGAAAAGATTTACAACTTCTCCTCGCATACGCAAGCTGCTAGCAATGTTTTCAGCTAAAGGTCTATTGGCTGAACAGCATAGCAACACATGAGCTTGAGTCTTGATTTCAGGAATTTTAATTTCAGCAGGAGATCTATGACCAAAGAGTGTTTTATCCATATCAGTGTGATCAAGATCCAATTTAGACCACGCCTTATTCAAATAACTTTTGCGTGTAAAATGCATAACTTCTGCATCAAGACTACTATCAAAGATTTTAAGGTCTTTGGTAAAATGAAGATAATCTAATAAATCTTTTCGACTTATCTGATAATGTTCCATATCAGATTGCTGAGACAAGGTGAGAGGCATCATAGCTTCACTATGCGCTTCATCTAAAGTTCCCGTATAATTTTTATCGTAATAATAAATATTATTTACACCACTTATCTTGAATAAACGCATGAGTAACAAATTAAAGTCATTATGATGAAGCGCCGGATGAAATTGTTCAGGTATAGCAACGGTAATTGATTCAGCACCCTGTTCATACACCGTACGGCATAACTGCAGCGCTTCGTGAAGCAATACCAATGGAGAATAATTCGTATGCTGTAGACCTATATGTATAGTCACATTGGTTCCCGTCATCTCAACATCAGGCGACAGAACAGAAAATGAATCACCAGTCGAAAAGATTTTGAAATTATTACGGTCCATTTTTTTAGAATCAAGATTCCAAGTCTTAGGACATCCTTGATTATAAAGATCAATCGATGGATTAAGCATCGCTTCCGTTGGCGCTGTAAATAAAACTCCTTTTTTAGCATATTTTTTTTTAGATTTATTACTATTGATGTCAACAAGCCGTCTCATATTAAATTGCATTAATTCCTGCTCTTCTTTTGTATGACATGCAAGTTGATAAGTTATAGGTGCAGTGGGATTTTTCTCATGACGCTCTTGAATATCCAATAATTTTTGTAAATCTTGATTTGTAAATTTTAATAAACTAATGAGCTCAACGCCTTCTCTTTTTAACTTTTCTCTAGCTCCGAAATCAAGCAATTCTGTCATAGCAAACACAGAATTTACCTCCCCTCCGCATGCTCTAATAAGCTTGATCGCGGCTATCACTGATCCGCCTGTAGCTATTAAATCATCCATAAGAAGATATTTTTTCCCTTTTTGTATAGTGTTTTTAAGCACTTGAAACGAGTCAGAAGAATACTCTGTTTGAGTATCTATCTGTACAAAATGAGAATCTCCTCTGGATTTTGTTTTTTGAATAAAATATTCGCCTTTATCAGAAAATCGATTTGCTATCATACCCGAAAAAAGATAGCCTCGAGAAGCAATGCCCGCGATGGAATCAAATGGCACATCTTTAGTCGCTGCTATCACTGCATCAGAAATCAATTTTCTAGAAACAGAATCATTAAATAAAGCATCAATAGCGAGAAAAACAACGCCTGGCTTAGGATAATTATTGAGAAATGCTTTTTTTATAATAATATGATCAATGAGTTGTTGCATGAAGTGATTCATGTTTTATCTCCTAAAATGATTGGTAAACAAATCATAATAAAAGATAGCATCTAAAAAACTCCGTATTGAATACGGGTCTAAGAGTTTAGTAATTTTTGAATCATTTCTTGCTTAGTGGAAACATCCAATTTTATTTTTACTTGATTGATATAATCTTCAACTGTCCTGTATGAAATATGAAGTTTTTTTGCTATTTGTTTAGCCGTAAAACCTTTTACGGTATATTCAAGACATTCTGTCTCTCTAGACGTCAATAAAACATTTCCTAAATTCAATTTGATAGTTTGATTTTGAGAAGTATTTTGTGACAATAAACCTAAAGCAGATAACTGTGTTATAGCATCAGCTAGTGAATGCTCTCCTAAAACAATAGATATACCAAACGTTCCTTGTAACTGATATTCAGCGTCATAACAGGGAAATTTAATTGATAAAAACTGTAAAGATTTACCATCAAAGCGCATGTTATATTCATCAAAAATTTTAACAGACTCTTGTTGCAATACGGAGGCACAATTATCCAATAAATTTTTAGCGCTATGACCTATAGAAACATCAAATATGGTTTTGCCTATGGCTTGATCGGGTGAGCTAAAGCCGCAAATACTTGCGCCAACCTCATTTATTTTCAAAGTGGCTCCCATCGTATCAAGCAAATAAACACTATATGGCAATGCAAATAGATCGGCTAAAGATAACAAAAAATCTGTTCTTTTGTTTATGATATTGTATAACATAATGCCATTTTGGTATTTAGCTACAGCAATATGCTTAAATTCAATTGAATCGAAATAGGGTTTCATGTGGATGTTCACTCACGTTAGTCCATCGAATCAAAATCTATTCTTAGTAATGCAACAGCGCAAGCCTGACCCCGTTATAATAAAAATTATCTGTTATAATTCTTTAACTTGTTTAATTCGCCATTGCAATAATGGGTGTTGCAAAATACGTTCGCAGAAGAAACTATCATCACTCACTAACTCTGGATTGAGTTCGCCATGCCGTTGTACACGATTTAAAAATTCAATTTCACTTTCTTGAAAAGGCAACACAAGTTCTAATCCTTTTTTACATGCTTCTACCAACTTATTCGCCCACGCTTCTACTTCTTTAAAATTAAAACTTGGAGCTTCACTACTTTTTAAAACAGGAATTAATTTATCTCTTATGTCACTTACTGAAAATTTAACCTTATCGATACTCATTTGCTGCCATGCATTTTTTTCCATGGCTGTATAAATTACAAAAGCAAGTCTTAATTTTTTATTATCAAGTGGCCAATGTGAAAATAATTGATAACTATCAAATAAATCGCGACTTGCCTCACGCCCTAATAAAGCATGTAATTTACCAACAGCTAATTCATGAATATCCAATACCTTGACTTTCGTTAATTGAGGCCATTCAGCTGAGGAACTCCATGTAGCATCCCACAGAGGAACACGAAAAATATAATTTAAATCAATTTCTAGTCTACCTTTATTTCCCATAACACTTTGATATACCAAGACAGACTTACCGCCAGCGTGTGCTTTCGGATTACGATGTAGTTCATATTGTCGTCTTCGACATATGTCCAATAATATTGTTTCGAGTTTTTCTCTTTCCTGTCGTAATTCATCTCTATGAATATTTCCAATATAATTAAAATCCAAATCGACTGATAATCTTGGAAAATTTTTTGTGCAAAATAAATTAATGGCTGTTCCACCTTTAAGAGCGAGATGCTCTGCTAAATATGGCACCGCCATAAACTGTTCGAGTAAATCTAATAATCGATAGACTTTTTCCAATATTTCAGGGCGATATCCTTTTCTTCTCGCTTCCAATTTTAATTCTTGCTCAGATATCTTCAACATAAGGCTCTTCCCATTGACGTTCAATGATTTCAAATGGAACAATGAGTTTCCATTTTTCAACATACTTACCTTTTTCTCTTCGATTACGATTCATATAAAGTGGTTGTTTTGGAATATAAGGTAAAAGTCTTTGTATATATGCTTGGTCAACCATAAGATGAGGTGGGCGTTGTTCTAAAAAGTACCCTACTTTGGAAACTACGGTAGCATTGTTTAGTAATAATGTATATTCAATTAACTTATCTACATCTATTTGAATAACATTATCGAGTGAACGCCAAACTTCTTCCCATCCTCCCCCTAAATCAGGACGATCTAATACATCCACAATAGTCCGCTCTACTCCAGTTAATTTTATTTCTATTCCTTGTCGTTTAATAGTTTCAACTCCAAATTCTGAGCTATGTTGATTAAGTAATGCTTTTGGGAATATAACAGGACGAAATCTTTGTCCTGCATAAGAAAATACATGTGATGGACTATCCACTAAAAACGTCATTTCATCAAATGATGCATATGCCAGTCCTAATAATTCTAAAGCAGTATGATAAGCAAGTATCCCATTCGAGCTGGCCTTAGCTGCAATTAAATAGGGATCAATCCAATAATCCTCTTCTTTCATTGAAACAGGTTTTACTGCATAAAGAAACTTTCGTATATGAATTAAGTTTCCTGCTTTATGATGATAACTTAACTGTTGCCTGCAACTTGCGGGTCGAGTAATACCATGAGATCGCATATAAGCCGCAAACTCTTCGTATCGGAAAACTGGATGAGCTTCAAAAAAGGGTTTTAACTTCATAATTTGACATTTAAATATTAATATATATAAATATTATATACTTTAAACAAACATTGTCAATACAGGCGATTGAATTGTTGAATTTAACTAAAAATTTGACGAATATAGATTATTATATATATAAATTATATATTATAATATAGTATTGTCATATATTAACAATATATAAATAAGGAGGAAAAAGGCCTCAACGTTAACTAGCAAACAGTTCATCCACTACCTACCTGAGGTATTCTTCTCTAAAAATCTTTTTAAATGTCTTAACTGCATTGAAGAAAAAAGTACTTACATTTGTATAGTCTGTAGAAAAGTGATAACTTGACTGGGATTTATTATTCACATCTACAAGAATTAACAAACCTTATTTGCCCTCGATCTCGTTTCTACTTTTCGGCATTTTTACATTTTCATCCTCTTCAACAATGTAAGAACCGAAGTAATCGCTACTCGAACTACTAGAGGATATAACCGTAAACTCAATCCCCAATTTTGCTTGCTCATGAATTAATTTAATCACTTTTTCTGGTTGTTCATTATGTGAAAAAGTTGTCGTAATTCTATCGATCTGAAACAAACAACGAGTAACCTTTGATGCTATACTAGAAAGCATATTTAACTTATCGAAATCGGTCCTGCGAAAAACAATAAAAGCATCGCCAAGTAACTTCTTATCCTTAATTTCTATGTACTTACCCAATGGAATTTTAGATACCAGGGAACTGGCAGAGCTATAGCTTCGCGCAAATTGACTCCAACTATCAGTTACAAAAGATGGCGACAAATTATATTTTTCATTTATGTTTATGGTAGTAAGTGAATTAGCCATACCGATGCACCTCTTTTTTAAATTAAAATCAATAGGTTATATAAATAGTTCTTTATTGTCTTTATATTTATTATACACTATTTTTCACATAATTCTATATAAATTACACAATAAATAACATTTTTTTGCAAAAAAATACATTTATTTTACACAAAAAAAGTAACAATACGCGCAAAAAATATCTGATTCTTCTCCAGCCACTTTCCTGTTCCAGCAATCAAATCTTAAGACTTGCTTAATATTTATCCTATATAATATAATCTTATTTTTATAATATGATCATAAACGATCAAAACGAGCAAAAAATATGCCTCTAAACAGCCTGCATAAGCATTACCGAAACATTATCGACTCAGCTTTCTTAGATCAGTTGGATGGTTTTCATGAGCTGTCCGAAACAGATGCGGTAGAAGCCTTGAATTTCCTTTCCAAACAAGAAATGCTGGATGAGAAGACTGCTGATTTTGCTCCGCTCCCTGACCTTTTTCAAGAGAAACGTTTTGAAGGAATAAAAGAGGAACTGACAACTCTGCATCGTATTATGCAAAATCGTCAGCCTGAACAAGCCTTAAAAGCTCTTGCAGATCAAGGAAGGGAAATTAACTTTGGCATATTTAATTTGGTCAAAAACCAAACTCCAGAGCAGGCAATAACCCGAGAACTTGTTCGTAATTATCTGATTAATCAATTCCAGGTAAAAATCCGAACTCTGAAAATCTTGAACTCTATAGTTATTCCTATGTTGGCTGTCTGGAAAGAAAAACAAACTTCAGCGTATAACTCCGCGATGGCCGAATGGCTGAAAAATGAGTCGGAAGGTATGCCTCAAACAATGAAAGACATTATACTCTCTGGCGGCATCCTTACAAAAGCAATTAAACAAAAACATCCCAACCTTATCCTTGAATTAATGTATGTACCGCTACCTTTGGATAAAATGAGTCTCATGAAATTATACATAACTACTAAAGAAGGAGGCGAGTTAGTTTGTTATGTTAGAGAGGGCAAGGAAAAGAAGGAAATATCGTTAGCATCGCTGGATCCAAAAATAGTTGAAAGTATTAAAACAACGGCTGCTGATTTTATAGATCTTAATGAGCAGCAAACTAAAGCGATTTTTGATATAACATCAAAGGAAGGCTACCCCCTTACCGAGGACGACATACAGGATATTATCGAATCTATATTTGCCTTACCTTCGAAAATCTTTGATAAAGATACCGAGGCACTTGAAGCTGTTTTTATGGTACGTCCTATGCGAGGCCCAGATTTGGCATCCAAACTTCAGTATGAGGCGTGGCAGAAAATACAAGAGCACATGAAAAATCCGGAAGCCAAAGAAATAAAAGATATTTGCGACTCATTTATTGCTGTAGAAAAAGATTATCGAATTTTATGCAACCATAAACAACTCTTAAAACTGACAACAGAAATTAAAAATATTGACGAAGTTGAAATACAATGCAAAGAATATTTACAACAAATTGCAAAAGAACCTATAGAAAGACAGAAACCACTACCTCCCGAAATGATAACCAAGTTGAATATTTTTGCAGGACAGGCTGATGCATATTTAAAAGATGAAAAAATTGATTTTTTTAAAGATTTTTTTGCACTGTACTTTGGAGGCACTGATTCTGAAAAGAATGACCTTTTGAAAATTTTGATGAATTTACACTTTTCGCAAAATAAAATCCGGCTGGATGATCCATGGATAGAAAAGCTTTTTAGTGAAAAAAC
>JABDBK010000040.1:0-5747 GCA_013288655.1 Gammaproteobacteria bacterium
GATCCTGAAGCGTTTTCCAAATGGTGGGCTTATTATGTGAGTGAAGTTGTTCGAACAAATGAGATTATTTTTAAGCTTGATCCAAAAGGGAAAAAAATACAAGGAACATATCCTTATTTACCTGTGCCAAATGCAAAAGCTGATTTTTATAAAGGAAAAATCAGTGTTAATAATGTAGGATATCGTGGTGATGATTTTGTAGATAACAAGAAAACGATTTATAGAATATTAACAGTTGGGGATTCGACTACATTTGGACAGACAATATTTTCTGATAGCCAACCATGGCCTTTGGTTTTGCAACAATTGATAGCTGCTGATATGACTTGTAATAAAAAAATTGAAGTAGTGAACGGAGGTGTAAATAATTTTCATTTGATCAATAGTATCGACAGAATTGAAAGAGATTATCATTGGTTGTTACCTGATATGGTCATATCTTATATTGGTTTTAATAGTATGGCTGAATTAGGTGTTTATCCTCAAGTTATAACACCTCCAGCAATTAACGCATTAACTTCCCCAACAAAAACACAGCGCGTGATCTGGCATGTCAAAAAAACCATCGCTTCTATAATGAATGAAGAAATTATAAATTTTAAGCATGTTTTTTTATTTGGGAAAGAAAATAAAACTAATACAGAATTAGTTAGTCTTGCCAAAAAGGAGTACTTAATATATATAAAATAAAACTCAGACCTACAATTACAGGAGAAATACGCCTAAAAATTTGAAATTTAATTCGTTAGTCTTGCCAAAAAGGGTCAAAATATACCAGAACTATTTGGAGCTCATTGATCAGTCGCATCGTTTAAAATACAAATTGGTTTTGTTGAATTTTAACACAGCGGTGACTTCCGAAAGTCCAGAGTTTGTTATGAAGTTTTATGAAGGACCATGGCCTGGCATACGTTCTATTGTTAGGCAAATAGAAATTTATAATCAAATGCTACGTGAATTAGCTACTAAAATGCTTGATATCACATATATTGATGTAAATGAGGATTTACTCGGTGAGTATAATGCTGATAAATATATCGATATTGTACACTTTTCGCCACTTGGAGATAAAATTATGGCGAAAAATGTGTTTAAAAAACTCAGACCTACAATTACAGGAGAAATACGCCTAAAAATTTGAAATTTAATTCCTGCTAGAAGATATATTAAAAAAAATATCGCTCCTATAAATAGTACTTTAATGTAATCAATAGGAAAGATTTTAAAAATAGCCGCAAAAAAAAATGGGCTTATTAATAATAAAAACCATTCCCAGGTTTTAGGCTGCTGTTTAATTAATAAGTTCTTAATTGTCATAAATTAAAATCGAAAATAAATAAAAGATTGAATATTAAACATTCTGGTCATTGCGAAACAACTTATCATAGTTAATACAAAAACCGATATGGCATTAAATTGCCACACAAGCTTGCCTGGCAAGCCATTTAATCCCTTGGTAACATTCCCCAACACTGGCCTGAATAGACGCATAAACTGTTGGGTATTAGGTAATAAGTTTACGAATAACAATAAACCTAAAGCAAAAAATAAACCACTTAACATGCCATTACCTAAATACCCTGGCGGTAACTTCAGATTTGTCATAAAACCATTCATCCCTATCATCCCTTTCAAAATTATCGTAGCTTCATTTATTGAGGAACTGCGAAAGAACACCCAAGCGACACAAATGGCCGCATAAGTCATCACTCGTCCTATTGCTGCCCTACCTACAAACTGAGTCTGACCTACTAGATTGCGCCATAGATGTGCGATAATTAAATAAACTCCATGTAAACCACCCCAAATGATAAAATTCCATCCTGCGCCATGCCATAATCCACCTAACAACATTGTAATTAATAAGTTACATAAGTAACGCGCTTTACCTTTACGATTTCCACCCAAAGAAATATACAAATAATCACGAAGAAAATGCGACAAGGTAATATGCCAACGCTGCCAGAATTCAATAATACTTCTAGATTTATAAGGAGATGAAAAATTTTCAGGAAAACGAACATTAAAAGTACGAGCCAATCCAATAGCCATATCTGAATAACCAGAAAAATCAAAGTAAATGACAAAAGAAAACAAAATAGCAGCCAACCATGATTCCATCATTCCCGGATGCGCGCCCTCTGCTACAGAAGCGAATATAGGATTAGCATATATTGCAGCACCGTCAGCAAGAACCGTTTTTTTAAACAACCCTATTAAAATAATTGTTATGCCAGAAAGTACGTTTTTGGATTTAAATTTTAGTAAAGCTCTAGCGCTGAGCTGCTTGATAAGAATATTGTGTTTTACTATGGGACCAGCTATTAAGTGCGGGAAAAAAGCTAGATATGATATATATTGGAACAGCGAATAGCGTATTTTGTCTTTTTCTCTGTACGTATCAACTAAAAAAGCAATTTGCTGAAAAGTATAAAAAGATATTGCCAAAGGGAGTGTTATCTCTCCTACATTAATATAATAACCACTGGTAATAAGCACTAGATTTCCCAAGAACCCTGCATATTTGAAATATGCAAGCAAAACAAGGTTAAAAATAATACCCGATATTAAGCCAATCAAAGCTAATCTTTTGGCACTCACTCTACATATTAAACCAAAACCATAATTTATTACCATGGATAATATAAAAAGCCAAGTATAGCTTGCTTTCCAATAAGCATGAAAAATTAAAGAACATAGGATAAGCCAACATTGAGCTAACCTCAAACTTTGTAACATTGCTATAGAATAAAATCCAAGCAATGTAATAGGGAAAAATAAAAGCAAAAAACCAAATGAATTAAATAACATTACTAAGATGCTTCATCAATTATATGAGCGTTTTAACACCCTCAATTTGTTTAATTTGAGATGCTAACTGCACTGCCCGCCCATCTTTCATTAAAGCAAAAATACGAATGGGCTCTGAATCTTTCCTATTAACAAGAGGAATACTCATAGCAAATCCGCTTCGTTTGGCATTATTGCCATATTTAAGACCTTCTTCCCTATCAACAGTAACGAATCCTCGTGCGACAACAGAAGATCCAATAGTAGCGATGAGGTTGCGAACCCGACGTTTTTCTATTTCATCAACAGCCCAACCAGAAGCAAAAAAGCTGCTTCCTTGGTCATCTAGATAGGTTACGTCGCCAACCCCTTTACCCATACCCAATACGATAGGGTGCTTATGCCCATCTACTACCAAGATTTTCTCTTCCCAATCAAGCGTACCTTTGATTGGATCGCTGAATGTTTTAGCTTCTTCAAAATCTGCAACAAAATCAGGATGCGCTGCAGCCCAACGTAATGCATCTGCATGACGTTCAGCAATCAGACCATCAACAGTGGATGGATTTAAGGGACGCATTAAATTAGTTGGAGTGCCTTGTTCTTGATGACCTATAAAAGCTTGCATCATCGCACGCCCCATTCCTAGGCTAAAATGAGTAGGATCATTCCACCATTTCATTTGAGGATTCAGACTAGGAGCTTCTTCAAGAAAAGCGTTATATTGGGAAAAACTAACGACATTTTCATAAGCCGCCATCTTACGCATCCATTCCTCTACTAATGGCCAATAGCCTAGACTGATTAAGCGATAATCTTCCCAAGGATAATTAGGCGTTATAAGAAGATGAAGCTCTACTCCATGACTTCGAGCAAGTGTAACAATTCGACCTAACGATTCAAATGCGCTTTGTAGTAAACTCAGTTTAGCAGCGCGATCCCATCCAAGAACAGTTTGAATGTAAAGTGACTCAGTAAAAGTCGTTCCTGGATTAAAATCACTGCTAGGAACCCAATGGCCTTGCTTTGCTATATGCGCTGGTATAGGGCCGCTATTTTTATTGGCAATAATGGTTTGAACTGCAGCAAGGAAAGCATCATTACTGATTTGCAAAGGAATAATATCTTTAAAAAATTGGCGCCAGGTTTTTTGCGTCGACTCTTGAGTTTGTCCTGTAAAGTTATAAAGATACAATTCAGCAAAAATATGTTTGATATGATGATCTAATTTCAGGAATTGTTCGATATTATCTAAATTTTGCGCGAGCGTGCTTGCTGGAATGGCAGCGTTATATGCGGGTGCAAACTGTGTATTATCAAATACCGATGGATCAATTGATTCATGTATACGTGAAGTACCGATAAAAATTGTTTTAGGCTGATAACGCCAAACCTCATAAGGCTTTATCAAACGGTCAATATCAAGACGTTTAGGCTTATATGTATTAATGTCAGGCAAATTAATTTGAAAGGGGGAAACACCGTAAGGGTCTATAACCCAAATAAAATTAAGAATAATCAAAAACCATATAAACATCCATAAAAAAAGTTTTGATGTGTAATGTTTGGCAATAAAATTACCTTCCTCTTTAGAAATCAAACTTTTTTCTATGGTATCTGCATCTAGGGTTACTTCATTTGACATTTGGTTCATATTTATTCCCGTTAAATCCTTTAGAACTGAAAATCGATTCATTCCACCAGTATATAGAAAACAAAAGATAGAATTAGATGCATTAAAAAAGTCGGCCTCTAATATTTGTAGAGTTGCTTTTTATTATGTTGCTCTACGTTCTACATTTCCAGCAGTTGTTTTGGCAACATCAAAAGCAGTGACAAATTCGTGATTTTTACGAATCCAATGATTCAATCCACTTCTACGTTCTTGTAGTACGGTCATAAAGTTACTTGGTTTAACTGGCCGTATTAGGTTATTTGGAATTTCTGGGGTATGTGTTCCAAGAAATGATAACAGCATTAGATGACCCATATTACTACCAAAGTGAAGTGGATCATTCCACCATTTCATTTTTTCACCAGCTCTTTCTTCAAGAAGAGTATTGTATTGAGAAAAGCTAAAAACATTGTCATAAGCACTCATTTTTTTAACCCATTCTTCTAAAAGCGGCCAATAGCCTAGAGAAAGAAGGCGATAGTCATCCCAAGGATAGCTAGGCGTAATGATCATGTATAATTTAGCATGATGTTTTTTACAAATTTCTACAATCCGATTAAGCGAATCAATAGCAGTTGGTTGGATGATCATGTCTGGGATGACTTTATGAATATTCATAATATTATCTATATATAGCTTTTGATTGAAAGTATCTTTAGTGCTAAAAGCTTCTGGTCGTATCCAATTTCCGAGAGGGCTAATGTAAGGACCAACTGGTAAACTTGATTTATTAAAATTGAGTGTTTTAAAGGCGCTAATCAATACATCAGCGCTAAAAGTTAAGGAGGTACTTGTTCTTAAGAAATCACTGAATGTTTTCTTAGGGTCCTCTGGTTGTGGAAAAATAAAATTATAAATAAATAATTCAATAAAGACATACTGCAAATTTTTATCAAGTCGGAAATATTCTTCGATATTAGCTGCATTTTGACTTAAGCTGCTTGCTGGTACAGCAGCATTATAAGCAGGTGCAAACTCTGTATTATCTAATGTGGAAGGATCAATTGATTGATGTATTCGAGAAGTGCCAAGAAAAACTGTCTTTGGTTGATCTCGCCAAACTTCATAAGGCTTAATTAATCGATCAATGTCGATGCGCTCTGGCTTGAGTGTATTTATTCCAGTTAAAGGGATATGCACCGGCGAAACACCATAAGGATCTATCACCCAAATAAAACTAAGAATAATCAAAAACCATATAAACATCCATAAAAAAAGTTTTGATGTGTAATGTTTGGCAATAAAATTACCTTCCTCTTTAGAAATCAAACTTTTTTCTATG
>JABDBK010000040.1:5847-16921 GCA_013288655.1 Gammaproteobacteria bacterium
TCAAAAACCATATAAACATCCATAAAAAAAGTTTTGATGTGTAATGTTTGGCAATAAAATTACCTTCCTCTTTAGAAATCAAACTTTTTTCTATGATATCTGCATCAAGGGCTACTTCATTTAACATTTTATCCATATTTATTCGTTAAATCCTTTAAAATTGAAAATAGAGAAATGGACTAACATGCGACAATCGAAGTACCGAAAGTATAAACATAAGAGAAAGAACAGAAGCCAAGCGTGTATTAAGGCGAGGTAAAGCAATACCCTTAATATTAGCATTGATAACAGGTTCAAATTTAGCAAAAAGCTGTGATGTATTGGGAATTAAAAAAGTTGCGACTAAGCTCAGCAATAAAATAAAACCTGCGGGTTTTGTCATAGTTGCCAGATAATCTGGGGAAAGGGTTGGCGGCCATAATTCACGTGGTTTAAACCAATCAGCATAAGAATTTAGTTGCATAAATTGAGTTAACCAAAACTGATGAAAAGACTCTATTGCAGCATTTGATGGAATTAAATAATTTAGCATGGTGTGTGCCTGACCTATGTTTTCTGCACGAAAAGGTATCCATGCTAAGGCAACACAGATAAAAGTCACTACTATAGACATACTGCGTATAGGCATTGCACGATAGAAAGCATACCGCGTAAACGGTAATTTACGCCAAGCGTGATTGATCATTAATAATAAACCATGAATTCCGCCCCAAATGGCGAACGTCCAATTTGCACCATGCCAAAGACCGCCAAGTAGCATCACAATCATGAGATTCGTATAGCGACGAACAGGACCTTTTTGATTGCCGCCGAGTGGAAAATAAAGATAATCCCGTAGGAAACGCGACAAAGTCATGTGCCATCGCCGCCAAAAATCAATAATCGAATCTGCTTTATAAGGCGAATTAAAATTTAAGGGTAGGCGAATACCAAACATACGGCCTAAACCAATAGCCATGTCTGAATAGCCTGAAAAATCATAATAAAGTTGGAAGGCATAACAAAGAACGGTAATCCAAGCTGAAGCAGCATCGAGTGGCAATCCACTTTTCACCATCCCATAACCTGCATCAGCATACACAGCAAGCGTATCGGCAACCACTACTTTTTTGAATAACCCTACAATGAAAATACTTATACCAACTGCAAAATCAGCATTGAAATCTCGCTTGGGAGCATTTGCAAGCTGCGGCATGATTTCTGCATGATGCACAATCGGGCCCGCAATCAACTGCGGAAAAAAAGTCACAAAGAAAATATAATTCAGAATAGTAAAATTACGCACATTTCCGCGATAAGCATCCACCAGAAAAGCAATTTTTTGAAAAGTAATAAAAGAAATACCAATTGGCAATAAAATATTGAGCGAAGGTAATCCTGCTTTAAAAAGCTCATTAATATTAGTAACCAAGAAACCTGCATATTTAAAATAAGCGAGCATGCATAAGTTAAATAAAATACCTATTGTCAGTACAAATTTAGAAAGACTTCGTGACAAATTCCCATGAATAATTATTTTGCCAAAAATTAGGTTAACAGTCACTGAGCCGATTAGAAGCAGCAAGAATTTGGGGTTCCACCAGCCATAATAAAAGAGTGAGGCAGTGACAATCCATGCGATGGGGTAGATAGGTTTTTTATGACGTAATAACAGAAATCCTAAAAGTACAATAGGTAAAAATAAGAAAATAAAGATATATGAGTTGAATAACATAAAAATAAAACTTCCTTATTTTAGAAAAGTCAAATGAAACCCATGCGAAAGTTATCACAACATTGACTCAAAATACAAGGAAATTTTGCGATTATGAATTTATATGCAATGCTTTTATTATCTTCTAATTAAATATTTTTTAATGCATATTCCGCCGGTCTTATACAAATTATTTCCCCTGCTTCATCATAAATTTTTTCTGGAAGTAGGCTTGCAACTAAATGCTTTTGTTTAATCTTATTAGTAGTGACTTTACTACGAATTTCACGCGCAATTTGATACCGATTAGGAGGAGTTAAAATAACAAGTTCTTTTTCTGGAAAGGTATCAAGCACCAAATCAATCGCTGGGCATAAATCAGAATCTGCGGTAATAAGAAACGCTTTATCAAAACCATTCATGTGCGCCTGATGAAGCAGATGAAGCGCAAAATTCACATCACTTTGTTTTTCTTCATGTGCACACCATTTTGCGCCGCATTTTAAACATTTTTTCTGTTTCTCTTTAAAATGACCGATAACAGCAGTCACGCCCATCGCCTCTAATGCTTTCACATATACTTGATGACGCCTATAAGAACCCTCAAGCCAAGTGGGATAAGCAGAGAAATAAAAAACAGCCTCCAGCACCTCTTGCGTTGGTTTAACAAACGCCTGAGCTAACTGACGAAGATTGAGCCATTTCAGATGATTAAGTTTTAAATCGGCTACAGCATGATATAGATTAAAACCATCTACAAAACATTTAACGCGCTTCATTTATAATTTTTCTGTCCCTAAAAATGAAAAAACCCGGCAGCACTGGCTAGCCGGGTCCAAGAAGGCAAACCCTCTTGGGATGATCTATGTAAATTATACCATATCTACAAAAAACGCAATATTGACTCTAAAAAATTCTAAAACTAAAAACTGGATTTTAACTAAAAGTTGACCAAGAAGTGCTTGATATCGGATCACGCCAACACAACCTATTGATTAATCTGGCGTCCCCAACGAGATTCGAACTCGTGTTACCGCCGTGAAAGGGCGATGTCCTAGGCCTCTAGACGATGGGGACATTTTTATAAAAACGTCTTATTGGTGGAGCTAGGCGGGATCGAACCGCCGACCTCTTACATGCCATGCAAGCGCTCTCCCAGCTGAGCTATAGCCCCGGTCGCAGCTAAACACCAAGAAAATGTAGTCGCGATTCTAGCAGCACGTTTCTATTTGTCAATCAAAAATAGATACAAAATTGAAATTGTTGACTACAGCATTGTCAAAGCGGTCGTTAAACGCGCCAATGTTTTTTCTTTGCCCAATAAAACCAGCGTTATATCAATAGGCGGAGATACGATATCCCCAGTAACCGCCACACGTAAAGGTTGGGCGACTTTACCCATCTTTAAATCTAGCTTCTCTGCCGTATCTGCAATCACCTGATGAACAGCCTCTTTAGACCAATCAGAAAGCTTTTCCAAGCCTTCTTCTATAGCTCTCAGCGCTGGAATAATGTCTGCTGCGATATGCTTTTTAAAAGCTTCTTCGTTATAATGCACTTCACCGTAAAAATAACGGCTTTTTTCGGCCATTTCTGCAAGCGTTTTTGCTCGTTCTGCTTGCGCTTTCACTATCTCTACTAACGATGGGCCATCTGTAACATCAATATTCAATCGTTGCATATGCCAGGCTAATTCTTTAGCAACGCGTTCTGGATCGCTAGTCTTGATATAATGCTGATTAAGCCATAAAAGCTTCTCAAGGTTAAACGCGGCTGGAGCCTTATTGATCCCTTTAATATCGAATAATTTAATCAACTCAGCCCGTGAAAAAATTTCCTGGTCCCCATATGACCAACCGAGGCGTACAAGATAATTCAATAATGCTTCGGGCAAAAAACCATCTTCCCTATATTGCATCACAGAAACTGCACCATGACGTTTTGAAAGACGTTTTCCATCTGCCCCTAAAATCATAGATACATGCGCATAAAGCGGCGGTGTTGCATGTAAGGCACGTAAAATATTAATTTGTCTGGGCGTATTATTGATATGATCATCGCCGCGTATCACATGCGTAATTTTCATATCCCAATCATCAACTACCACAGTAAAATTATAGGTAGGCGTTCCATCACTACGCGCAATAATTAGATCGTCCAGTTCCTTATTACTAAAAACCAGCTTTCCACGAATCAAATCATCAAATTCTACTACACCATCGGTAGGATTTTTAAAACGTATCACAAATGCGTCTGATTTAGGCTCCTTTAGATCACGACAATGACCGTCATAGCGGGGTTTTTCTTTTTTCTCCGTTTGTTCAGTACGTAAATTTTCTAAACGTTCTTTTGAACAATAGCAGCGATATGCCTTACCTTCTTTTAACAATTGTTCAGCGACTTCGCGATAGCGATCAAATCGTTTCGTTTGATAATATGGGCCTTCGTCATAATGAAGATCTAACCATTCCATCGCATCCAAAATAGCCTGAACAGATTCAGGAGTAGAACGCTCTACATCTGTATCTTCAATGCGCAAAATAAATTTGCCTTGGGTTTTTTGGGCATATAACCAACAATATAAAGCAGTGCGCGCACCGCCAACGTGCAAATAACCCGTGGGACTAGGCGCAAAACGCGTAATGACCGTCATAATATTACTCTTTTGTTCAAAAACTCTGTAGTATAGATTGACCTCAGACTAAAGGGCAAATAAAATTAACGCAAAATGGGCGATTAGCTCAGCGGGAGAGCACTGCCTTCACACGGCAGGGGTCACTGGTTCGATCCCAGTATCGCCCACCAATAATCGGAGTTTCACAGCTACATTAGCGTACATTTGTCTGAATGGGTGCAAGGCAGACACAGCACATCTCGTAATATGTTCATTTTTAATTCGCATAAGCTATGAAAATCCTTGCGCTCATATGAGAATCTCACCCTGTACTCCTTCAAACGTGCTAAAGACTGTCTTTTCGATATCACGTCGAACAACCCTTGACAAAGAACCTGAGCATCACAAGCAGGAAGAAAACGCTCCAGATCACGTATCACTTTCTGCCAAGCCAGCATATTTTTATGACTACACCAACCACCAAAATCTTCATAATATTTTGCATATAATTCATGGGCCTTTATTAACATATTGTGATTAAAATGTTTGCCCTTGA
Source organism: Gammaproteobacteria bacterium (assembly GCA_013288655.1). Taxonomy (GTDB): domain Bacteria; phylum Pseudomonadota; class Gammaproteobacteria; order DSM-16500; family DSM-16500; genus JABDBK01. The sequence goes on from JABDBK010000040.1 coordinate 10,711, forward strand.
TAAGTTTTTTGGGATTTGGTTTTAAATAATCTCTAAATATCTGGAGTGCAGCCTCACAATCATCGTCCGCTTTAGCATCAGCGATATCTCGAAATATTTTTTCAACTACACTTAAGTCTTTTGTATTTTGTTCAGGCGTGATCTCCGAATACTTTTTAAATTCTTCTATATGCGTTTTTTTAAGCGATGCTCCATCCGGTAATTTATCATAAAAACTCATGATTAATTCTGCTATACCTTCTAGAAGAAATTTAGGCCGGCTCACATCGCCTGCACCTAAGGCAAGTTGTAAAGCCGTTCCGTAAAGATGGCGCCCTGAATAATCCACAACTTCCATCGGGGTTATTAATATTTTTTTAAGCAAGGGAAGTGAATGTTTGGCTGCATCATCAAGTATTTCCTGCACTTCACCATATTGTGCATAGACGACAGCCTGTAAAAATGATTTTATTTGATGCTCTTGAAAAAATTTCCCCGATCTTGAAGTAACGCATAATTGTGCCATTGCTTTTGTGTCTTCATAAGGTAATAAATAATGTTTTAAAATAGCGGTAGGTAATCGATTAAAAAACGAATTAGAAACGGGAGTTTTCGTTTCCATGTTTTTAGTTTCTTGTAACAGTCGGGTTTGCATATCTAACTTCCTGTTGAATAAAAAAAATTAATTATCGACCGGTCCTGCGACAATCAAATCCAGCGTAGGTTCGCCGCAATATTTTGCTATCATTTGTCTAACTGTCGTACGTAATCGAACAACTTCTTGCCAGTCATTCGATTCAGGTACAGCTAATTCACAAACAGTCACTATAATTTTCGTAGGCCATAACAGTATAGAACCATCTCTCAATAATTTTCGAGTATTTTTTAATGCGATAGGACAGATTGCAGTCCTGGTATCGACGGATAATTGGAAAGCACCCGCTTTAAAGGGTCGTAAACCGCTTGCATAGGTAAACGTTCCTTCCGGGTATATCATAATTGCATTGCCGCTTTCTAGCACTGTATTAATCTGCTTGGTATCTTCAATATTTTGTGAAAAGTCCCAACGATCCACTGCAATAAAACCTAATTTCTTAATGCTGCTTCTAATGATAGGTACTTTTAATAACTCTTTTTTTACGATGAACAAAGTCCCTGGCGGCAATATAGAAAACAAAATCAATGCGTCAGCGTAACTGAAATGATTTGCCGCATAGATAATGGGTTTAGCTTGATATAAACGAGATGCATTTTCTACTATAATTCGACAACCGCCTAAAATAAATAATGTTTTTAAACATATCTTAAGTATGCGAGGTGCTATCTTTTTTGATGTGACCATAATCAGGAACCAAACGGGTAATAACATAATTAATATAATCACTCCTACGTAAGACGTATAAACAAAACGCAAACATTGAGTCGAAAATCGTTTAATACGTTTTTTAAACCCTGAAAGCCATAATGTTGCCATTTGCATGAAAACAGCACGACTTTTTCCTGATAAGTCTCCTTTTAAAAAAGATGCTTTACATTGCGAACGCTGCAGTTTACCACTGGATGTTTTTGGTATTTTTCGCAACGGAATAATGACAACTTGATCAGGTGGAATCCCAATATTAACCACCACTTGCTCTGTGATTTCGTCTGCTAATTTCTTTTTTTCGAGAGGATCAGTTAACTTAGATTCAGCTGCAATAATTAATTTTTCAGTGCCTATACTGGAGTCGGTAACACCAAAAGCAATCACACAACCTTTTCTTACACCTTGAATATTGCCAACAACTTCTTCAATACTTTCAGGAGTAAAATTACGCCCGGCTTTAATGATTAAATCTTTTTTTCGACCTGTTATAAATAATTCACCATCAGCCATATAACCCAAATCACCCGTACCCCACCAACCATCAAAATACACGGCGGATGTCGCTTCAGGATTACGATAATAACCCTGCATAGCGGAAGGACCACGAAATTGCACATTACCGATATGACGCTCTTCTAACGGAATGATTTTATTATCCACAATTCTTATGTCATGGCCTTCGATCGCAACACCTTCTGACACAAAAATTAAAAAATCTTTTTCGTTTGAGTGAGGCACGGCTCGCATATTTTTTTCAAAAGGTCCGCGAGTAATTTTATCGATGCGAAACTCTCGATTTAATACTGGAACAGTTAATGCTACCGTATTTTCAGCTAAGCCATAGACAGGGCATAATGTTTCTTTTTTAAAACCATAATTTTTAAAACGTTGATAAAATCGCTCTAAGGTATTTGGATTAACCGCTTCTGCACCGTTAAATGACAATCGCCAACTACTTAAATCCAAACCTTCCAACATTTCATCATCTATTTTTTTAACACATAACTCATAAGCAAAATTAGGTGCTGCCGATAAGGTTGCCCTTCGATAATGTATACTCCACAACCAACGCTCAGGTCTATTCAAAAAAGATAATGGTGACATAATAGTAATAGGGAGCCCGAAATATAAGCTGCTCAACCAACTCATCAATCCCATATCATGATAAAGAGGCAACCAACTGACAACTGCATCAGTTGGCTTGATTTGTAGTGCTTTTTCTATAGCACGTATATTTGCCAAAATATTTTCATGATATAACAATATACCTTTTGGATCTCCTGTACTGCCTGATGAGTATTGAATCAATGCAGCTTGGTCTCCCGTGCGTGGAACATGAGGAAGTGCGCCGCTATGATTCAATAAACTATTTGCATTGACGACAGCTTTTAGGCTAGGAATATGAGCTTGCAAAATTTTACTGAGAACGGATGCTTCAGCAAAGGTAATAAGCATACGGACTTCAGCATTATTTAAAATTTTAACTTCCCGTAATGCATATTCTTCAATTTTATCCATACGAAATGGCGGATAAATGGGAACAGGTACCGCACCTGCTAGTAAAATACCAAAAAATGACTGAAAAAATTCTTTACTTGTTGGCAACATGATCGCTATCGTATCATCGGGTTTTATACCCAAATCTATTAAAGCATTAGCCACACTTGATGCTTTGCTAAGCAATGCTCCATACGTAATAACTTCTTCATTACCCTCTTCATCTTGTAAATAAATATGCGGACGATTGGGTTCACGAATTGCATATTCAATAAGCACATCTTGCAATGTTTTAATCGCTGATAAATCTATTTCTAAACTTTCTAATACCGGTGCGGATGCATGTTTTAGAAAAAATTTTCTAGCGGGTTTAGCAATCATGACAGCTTCCGCAATGGATTTAATGGTATCTGCCTCAGCTAATACACTGTCAGGTAATTGTATATCAAAGGTTTTTTCGATACGATGCAACAACTCCACTTTACCTAAGGAATCAATACCTAAATGCTTTTCTAAGGATGCATCCAGTGCGATGGCGCGCACGGCACGCTCGGTTTCTTGCTCTAATAAAAATTGACGGGTCAATAAAAGCAATTGAGATTCTACGATGGGCAATTCTTTTTCCATGGTTTATCATTATCCTTAACTTACTACACAAGAAGGCCAATATTATAATGTCAATTTCTACTGAAGTAATACCAATATGTGCATTGCAAGATAATTACATTTGGATGTTTATGGATGCTATGACTAGAATGGCATGGATTATAGACCCAGGCGACGCAAAACCTGTTCTTGAAGCCCTTGAAAAATACAATTTGCAATTATCTGGTATTTTTATCACCCATCATCATCATGATCACTCCGGCGGGGTAAAAGACTTACTTCGTAAATATAGCTCAATTCCCGTTTACGGTTCTTATTTAAGTCCTTTATCTTTCATCACTGATCGCATCAAAGAAGGTGATGAAATTTCTTGCTCGAACATCATCTTAAAAGCTATAGAAATACCTGGCCATACTTTAGATCATACTGCTTATGTCGGAAATCATTGGCTTTTTTCGGGAGATACGTTATTCAGCATAGGCTGTGGTAAAATTTTTGAAGGGACGGCTGATCAAATGTATCGATCTTTGCAAAAATTAAGCGCTTTAGCTGATGAAACAAAGGTTTTTTGCGGGCATGAATATACCTTGGCGAATCTACGTTTTGCTGAACATATTGAGCCTGACAACGCATCCATTAAAGAAAAAATTCGCGTCATCACAAAACCTACTTTACCTTCGACGATAGCGGAAGAAAAAAAATTAAATCCTTTTTTACGGTGTAAAGATGCCGCTATTATCAAGGCCGTTGAAAATTATGCAAATCAAACACTCGATACACCTGTTAAAGTGTTTGCAAAATTAAGAGAATGGAAAAATGGTCTAAACACCCAATGGCGCCACCTTAAGAAATAGGTTTGGTTAATCTCATTACTATTTATGGGAAGTTCACGGCCCTGTAGCTACTAGTCACCCCTTTCCTCCAAATGCTTTTTTTGGAGGAAAGGGGCGGGGGAAAGGAGGTTTTTTATGGAGTTAACGCAACAGTCAAACATTGGCTCTTCTCACCAAGAAAATATTCCAAAGCGGTGGAGATAACAGCTCCATAAACCATCACTTAACATTGTGCTGTGAGTTCCCCTTCCTATTGAACAGCATGTCACTGAAAAATTTGGCTATTCTGTTAAACTTACGATTAATAAAAATGAGGCAGACTATGTTAGAATTCCATTCCATAATCGTGAACATATGCAAAAAATACTAGAAAAGTTGGGTTATGCCAGTGATGAAACATGACAACATGATGTTAATACGTTGGAAATAGCATGAAGCGATGGTATGCGCCTGATATGTTGGCCATAGGCAGCAAACTGTTTGCGAAAATCTATAAGCAAAAGTATCACGCCCATCATAATCATGAAGCGCATTTCATGGCGCGTGAAATCGATGAGTGGTTACCAGCAGGTATCCAATCGATAGTCGATGGTAATTATTCACCGCGTCATTTGCGACGTTATTATTTTTCGGATGAAACTATCGATCAATTACACCTTTCAGATAGAATTCTTCAACATGTTTTGCTTAAACAATTAAAGCCAACCTTTTCTCATGTGATGAATCCAAATTGCTATCATTTGCACGGCCCTTATGGTGTGAAGCTTGCTACACAACGTATCAGGCAGGTTTTGCAAGAAAAGAAGCCGAGCTTTTTTATTCGCGCGGATGTCCGATCATTTTATAAGTCGATTTTGCACCATAAACTCATTAAAGACATCAAGCAGCATTTCAACGATACTAAAGTACATGCCATGCTTGAAGAAATTATCACTAATCCCATTGATACACCTCGAGGAACCAAAAATCCTTGCAATGGTATTGCTTTACGCGGTCCATTATCACAATTCTTCAGTGGGATTTTTTTGAAACCATTGGATGATGCGTTTGATGACATGCAAATTTCGTACATTCGGTATCAAGACGATATTCTTATCTTGTGTCAAACCAAACGACAACTTAACCGCTGTTGGCGCAAGATGATGGAAGTATTACAGGAAAGGCGGTTAAGTTTATCGCGCAAAAAAACGCGCATGGGTTGTATCAAATCGGGTTTTCATTTTTTAGGCGTAAACTATCTTGGAGCGCAAACCCTGGATAACACCAGCACAGGACATTCTTGTAATGAATCTGCTATTCCCTTTCATAATGATCAAAAACTAAACGTGAATGGGGGGGGTAGCAAGATCTGATCAACAAAAATATGAGCCTCATCGTATTGTTCCGCATGCTAGAACACTACGAAAGGCAAGAGAGCAAGTGATGTGGATGGTAAAAGATGGGCTTTCTGCCACACGAATCAGAAACTACTTGCACCTCTGGACTGTATGGTGGGTAAAAACATCGGAACTTTGGACATATAAAGCATTGCTTGAATGGTTTATTCGAATGTGTTGGGATGTACAGCCCGCAGCTATTGCTGCGGGTCTGCTTCAACGACACTCTACGAAACTACTCAATGGTTTTTCTTTTGTGGCTGACGGTATGCTTGTTGCGTAAGCATGGGCGCTGATATTTTTGCTCGACATAAGTTTTGAAGCGCCGAAGGGCATCCCCCGCAACGTCGCCCGGTGCCCCGCCTGCCGCCCGAGTCAGCCACGCCACGCCGCGCCCCCCGCACCCGCAATTATAACCAATCTCCCAATTAGGATCAGAAGATAAAGGATAATAAGACCCACCTCCATAAGTAAATTTCAACGATCGCCGCGATTTTTCGCCATCTTCTAAAATTGACAAAGGCCCTTGCGCGATGACTTGCGCATCACAGGCC
>JABDBK010000041.1 GCA_013288655.1 Gammaproteobacteria bacterium
GCAATTCCACGAATTGCACGTTCAACAGAAGGGTCATCTAATATTCATCCCGAAGCAAATTATACTTTGTTACATCATGCTATATTAACCAATAACATGCCTTTAGTTACCGCATTACTTGCTGCTGGCGCAAAGCAAGACATAAAAGCTACTTTTAAGATAAGTGGACTAGAGGATAGTTCTTTGGGTGAGTTCAATGCAGAAGAATTAGCTGCTGAGTTAAAATACACAGAAATACAGCAAGCTTTAGCTTCATATAAGAACGCCGCACATATCACAGAAGCATCTACAGCAACAAATCACCCCGGTTTAACTGTTTCGCAGGAAACCAAGACTGCTGCTTCATTTACTCAAGTATCCGGTGGGACGTCATTCTGGGCCAGTCAATCAGAACGCAAAGAAGAAGAACCTACTCAAGCTAAGGATAATCAGCAACAAAGCAGTCTACCAAAAAAATAATTAGTTAAAGGCAGTATTGCTTGATTTTAAAATGATTTATTATTTTGTTAAGATTAGTTGTATACAATATACTCAATCATGTATAATAAGAAAATATTATATTCAAACGAGGTAATTTTCGTGCTGTTATCAAGACAATCGCAACCCATGCGAATGTTACAAGACGTGTTAGATGAATTAGGTATAAGTGTAGGGACTTTACACGACTCGGGTATACAGGTGCCTGATATAGCTATAAATGCTTACTATCTTGATGACCTTGCAATGGTGTTTCGCGTTTTAAATGACTTAAAAATGCTTAAAGAAAATGCCACTTACCTTTACCAAGATGCTCAATATATTGCAAATTATATTGAGGGGCATTCAAATTTAACTGGAGCAGGCATAAATACTCAAGAACATCTTGCTCTTCTTTGTCGAAATGCTCGATATGCTGAACGCCTTGCATTCGGGTTGGTCGTTCTAGATCGTGAAAGCATGCAAGAATACATGATTCTTCTCTGCCAAAATGCTAAATATGCTGTCGAGTTTTCGAAAGGATTGTGTGTTCTAAAGGATGCGGGGATACTTACTACAGAACACATCGATCTCCTCAGGCAATACGTTCAATATGCTGACTGTCTTGCAGAACTATTATGCGCTTCATATAGAAAAGGGACACTCGATACATTCAAAAATTACATAAAAAATGATAAATCGCTGGGAGAGATATTGTTAATTTTAAAGCTAGCGGGTTTAAAGGAAAATGGATACACTAGCTTAGCTAATTTATCAACGAGCAAAGATATTTATGAACATATTATTTGTTCAGAAAATACAGAACTATTTAATCAATATATCAAAACTGTCATTTTTTTTATAGCTAATCTTAAGGCATTTAAACAAGCATCCTATTCCTCTGAAGAAATAAATACTCTTCTTTCTAAAATGCGACCTATATCTCTAAGGCATCATTTAAATAAAATTTTGAATAAACTAGGAGGGTATAACTTGCCAGAAAATGTGACTAGAGGAATAGAAATAGAATTTTCAGGCATACCTAGAGACTATAAAAGGTTAATAGAAAATGTGATGGATATTATTCAAACAGGTTGGTCTCATCCAGGAGATTGGTCTGTTACACGAATAGGAGAAAATACATATTCTGGTGAATCAACAACACCGATTATTTATAATAATGGAGACTTAAGACTTGCCATGCTTAATATAGCTTTTTTACAAGCTATAGGGGCAGCAACAAATACATCATGTGGACTTCATGTTCATGTCGGCATAAAAAATCTTGAAACTCCTGAAGCGTATAAAAAAACAGAAAAAGTAATTAAAGAAGACAAATTCTCATATACAAATTATCAATTGGAATTTATGAAGCAATTTCTCAGGATCTACAAAAGAGAAGCAGCTAAATTTATGTCGATAGAAAGAGATTCGAATAGACATGCAAAGACCGTTACCATTCCAGAAAATATAAGAGAGATTAGAACATTAAGTGAGTTAATACAGCAAGTAAATCCTCCAGATGAGAAGAGTAATCCAGATAGACTTTATGAATTCAATCTTCATGCTTTTTTAAAGCATGGGACGATTGAAGTGCGAGCATTTTCAGGTACCACAGAAGAATCAGTTATTTATGGAACTATTGCTATGATTTCTGCCATAGCAAATGAAGCAATGGCCTGTACTCATGCTATTTTCGATAAAGAGATAACAACAGATGAAAAAAAGGATGATAAACCAGCAGCTGTTAATGCATCGCAGTCATTTTTTAGCCGACGAAAAACAGAACAACAAACAGAGTTATTTATGCTAAGAGTTAAACAAATACATGAAAGCGAGGTAAGAGTACAACCGTCTGCAGAACTAGAAGAAAAATCAAAAAATACTGTTTATGTTTATTTAACGCAAGATAATATCATAAAATATGCGTTTTATGATAAAAAAGGCAATACAAAAATAGGCGCTATTAATGATAAAAGATTTGAAAATGTTATTCAAAAATTGAAGTTGCATCAACCGCTTGATACACAAGAAAAAAATCAAATATTAGTTGAAGTGTCTGTGCAATCTGGCGCACTTCTTAGCAATCGCGTTGACAAAATTAAACAAATCCTTTATGCGCCCCTGACTTCTTGTTTTAAACGCAATGAGCGTAGTCGAGGAGTTTAAAATCCACCGCCTCGTGATCTGGCCAAGCGCCCCCCCTCAGATTGTGTAATAAGTTTTAGTTCTGTGACGCTTGCTAACGCGCGCGGCTCAGTTTTAAAACCCAAAAAAGCTTAAAAATTATCAAGTTAACTATATCCATGACTTATATGGCCAAAAAATAGCCTGTATTTGCTAATTTAGCCCCAATAATGTACACTTATGCCTCAGAAAAAACGAATATGATCACGAGGCATAATGATATCTGGCAACTCAAAAAACACTAGAGAAGAAGAAAAATCGCAGCCTTCAGCAGCGGGTGTACCCAAATCAAAATTATTGACTGACCCCAAAGTTGCTCATCCCGCTCGTATCATGGGTTCTTTTTTTAGAAAAACATGAATTTAGCAATACATTCACAACCTGCCACAGTACTCAGACCTTATTTAGCAAAGCACTGATTCCTATTTTACTTCAAGCCTGTCTTTACGGTGAATATGATACAGTCAACTCCATCCTTAGACAATTTCCTGAATTCTTGCACGCCAAAGGCACTGTCATGGATTATTCAGATCGTACTCACAAAGATAGAACCGTTTATCAGCTTGCTTTAGGTGCTTGTGATTATAACGTGAAAGATGAAAATGGTAACATTGTGGTTGATGGCATGATTGAGATGATAGAAGAACATTTTAAAAATTTACCTATGCCTCAACACATTAAAGATCAGATTAAAGTTTTTGAAAGAGAACAGGCAACCATTAAAATTGAAAATCTTAAGACAGAATATATCAATAACATCATGTGTAACCAATACGAAGGGCAATTTCCAGAAGGTCAGGAAGCCGAAGAAGAAAAAAGAGTGCAGCAAGATGAAGAGGCACTTGATAAGCTAATGAACGTAATAAAGGCTATAAAAGATGATGAAAACGACGATGCATATGTCGAAAGCACATCCGCTCTAGACGATACAATACATCGTATCATACGTACAGAAAAGTCAGAGTTAGCAGATAAACTTCGGTCTCTTGTTTCAACAGTCATGAAAGCTCCATCAAATGAAGCGTTTGATATAGCATTTGAGGCATTCGAAAGATTTCTCATCACTCAAGATGGATTTATTGATGAAAAAGCTACTGTTTTTGATTTTAGTTTACTCAAAGCATTGTATCAGTTTAGAAACCATCTTGAACCTAAAGAAGAACAAACTTTTGGTAAACATTTTAATCATCAATTACTTGATTATGCTTCGCAATCTTATGCTGACAATTATGTACGCTTTGGTAACGATTGGGATAGTCCAAAAAATTTGTTCGTTTGGAAAAAAGTTTTGGGGGGGCTTGATCGAGGTGTGCCGGCGTGTGATGCACAAGTCATTGCTCAAGAACCTTGGTCAATCATGGAAAATGGTGAAAAATCACGGCGAAGTTTGAAACTTACTTATGGTGGTGAATCTTATTACCCTCTCGGCGGAGATTCTACTCGAGAGATTGGTTATAATTGCTCTTTTCAGGAGACCGCAGCCATATCGCAGGGAACCATGAGGCGAGTTGCAGCTTTCAAAACTTATCTCAAGCAAAAATTCCGGCTCCCGTGCTTACCCAACACACATACTGTCAGTCATAAAAGAAAAGCCATAGATGAGATGTCCGTACTAAGTGTTAAAAATAGGCGGCAAAAATAATTGCTGTATTTCATCAAAAACAAATAGTTGACCCGTCTTAATATCAAAAAACCATAAATGAATAGTTAATAATTTTTCCGTGACTTTTTCTTGTAACCAGGGAAAAGTCATGCAATTCAATTTGGATTGAAGCAAGGCTTGTTTAGCACATGTATCTTGATCAAGATGCTCAGTGTTAGATGGCTTAATTAATGATACCCAATTAGATATAAAATCATTTTGATGCAATTCAGTTTCATTTAATAAAGCATTGATACCACCGCATTGACTATGGCCTAAAATAATAATGTGTTCAACATTCAAATAACAAACACCAAACTCTAATGCCGCACTTGTACCATGATGCATCTCATCTTTTTCATAGGGAGGGACAATATTAGCAACATTACGGACCACAAAAAGCTCACCCGGGTCACGTTGTAAAATCAAAGCTGGATCCACTCGTGAATCACAACAAGCAATAACCATCACCTTTGGACGCTGGCCATTATCTGCCAAATATTGCATGACAGAATGATCGCCTGTCGTATATTTTTCTCTAAATTGCTGATAACCGCGCAATATTTCTGCATAAAATTCTTTCATAATAACCCCAAGTATTCTAAATTGATCTTAATTATACAGTTTGTTAGACTAAAAATGTATACTTCACTTAATCTAGAGGTTTTATGAGCATTTGGTTTAAAAATAACCTGGAGCTTGAAGAGCTTACATTACGCAACAAAAAAACCATGTCAGATTTTTTAGGCATAGAATTTATCGAAATAGGGGATGATTATATCACCGCAAAAATGCCTGTGGATGATAGAACAAGACAACCCGTTGGTATCATGCATGGTGGTGCTTCTTGTGTATTAGCTGAGACAGTTGGGAGTGTTGCTGCAAATTTTTGTGTTGATCCATCAAAATATTATTGTGTTGGTCTGGATATCAATACAAACCATATTCGCTCTATACGAGAAGGATTTGTTTATGCCACGGCAAAGCCTTATCATCTAGGACGCACCACACAGGTTTGGGGAATTAATATAGTTAATGATGCACAACAAATCATATCGGTGAATAGATTAACGATGACGGTTTTAACCAAAAAATAATCAAAAGGAATACCTCATGATTCAATCCAAAGGATTTGCAAGTTATGATCCAAAAGCAGATTTAAAACCTTACACTTTCGAAAGAAGAGAAATAGGGGACAGTGATATTCTTATAGACATAAAATTCTGCGGCATATGCCACTCTGATATACATACGGTCAGAGACGAGTGGGGCAAAGCTCATCATCCACTTGTTCCTGGTCATGAAATCGTTGGCATTATCAAAAAAGTCGGATCAAAAGTCACGCGATTCAAAGAAGGTGATACTGTCGGCGTAGGTTGCATGGTAGACTCTTGCGGTAATTGCTCAAATTGCAAAGACCATGCAGAGCAATTTTGTCATAAACAACCTACCTTTACCTACAATAGCATTGATGAATATCAACAGGTCACGCAAGGTGGTTACTCTAACAATATTGTGGTTAAAGAAAAATTTGTTTTGAAAATGCCGCAAAATCTTCCTTTAGATAAATCAGCACCTTTATTATGTGCTGGTATTACCACTTATTCGCCGCTACGACACTATAAAATAGGCAAAGGCCACAAAGTAGGGGTCATAGGGTTAGGTGGATTAGGGCACATGGCAGTTAAGTTTGCGCATGCTTTTGGCGCGAAAGTCGTTGTACTTACAACGTCGGCCCATAAAAAAGAGGATGCTTTAAGATTAGGCGCAGATGAAGTCGTTGTGTCAAAAAATGCGGATGAAATGGCAAAACAAACAGGCACGCTTGATTTTATATTGGATACGGTTTCCGCACCACATGAAGTGGAAAAATACATAGCGTTATTAAAAACAAATGGCACTCTATGCATGGTAGGTGCGTCACCTGATCCACATCAAGTGACTTCATTTTCATTGATTTTTGGTCGAAGAAGTCTTTCAGGATCACTTATTGGTGGAATTAAAGAAACACAAGAAATGTTAGATTATTGTGGTAAGCATCATATAACTTGCGATATTGAGATGATTCCTATACAAAAAGTTAATGAAGCTTATACTCGTGTATTAAAAAGTGATGTGAAATACCGTTTTGTAATTGATATGTCATCAATGAATGGATAAGAACATGCAAAGTTTAAAAAACAAAGTTATTTTTATCACCGGCGCAAGTCGGGGAATAGGACGAGAGATTGCGTTAAAATGTGCGCGTGACGGCGCTAAAATCGCTATTGCAGCTAAAACAACAGAAAAACATCCAAAATTAACGGGTACCATTTATTCTGTTGCAGAAGAAATTATGAGGGCAGGGGGGCAAGCATTACCATTGATCGTTGATGTGCGTGATGAAGCTATGGTTTCAGATGCTGTCTCTCAAACAGTGTCAACATTTGGCGGCATCGATATTTTAATTAATAATGCCAGTGCTATTAACTTGAGTTCAACGCATGATTTACCTGCAAAGAAATTTGATCTCATTTTTTCTGTTAATATGCGAGCAACTTTTATGTGCTCAAAAATTTGTGTTCCGCACTTAAAAAAATCCGCCAACCCTCATATTTTGACTTTATCACCGCCTTTAAGCATGAAATCAAAATGGTTTAAAAAACATGTCGCTTATACTATGTCAAAATATGGCATGAGTATGTGCACATTAGGCATGGCAGAAGAATTTAAAGCTGACGGAATTGCGGTGAACTCTTTATGGCCGAAAACCTTAATTGCAACTGCAGCGATAGCTAATAATATATCTAAAATTATTTATCATATGAGCAGAAAGCCAAGTATTGTAGCTGATGCAGCTTATCAAATTATTACGAGCCATAGCAGAGATGTCACAGGTAATTTCTTTATTGATGAATTTGTCTTACGAGAAAGAGGAGTTACAAATTTCAGACAATATGCCATGCATAGATTTATTCCGGTTTTGTCTGATCTTTTTGTTGATAATGCCAGCTTGTAGGCAAGCTGGCATCATTTAGAATTTACATAAGACAACAAACACCCGCCAGAGGATTATAATTTTCACCCGGATCGATATGAAATTTTTCATCGGGAGTAACCTCAAAATCGTCAGGCATGGGTTTTTGCTTGGGTTGATAAGGCTTACCTTCAAATAGAGCAATAATATCTTCACGCTCATAATTTTTAGCGACTTCTAAAGCAGATGGTTTTTCAAATGAAGCGCTTCTAGAAGGATTTGCTCCGCGGTCCCATAGCAGTTTTATCATTTCCAAACTACAATGATTTTCTATTGCAACAATCAATGGTGATGCAACGCTATTATTATCGCCATTTATAAGTATGTTAGGGTAAGTTGATAAAAAATATTGGGCCATTAATTCATTTTTTGATCTGATTACATCAAGAAAACTATTATTTATCTGATGGGTGCTTGTGTCAAATTTTGCTCCCCATTTCATTAGTTGTTTAAATAATTCAACATTACCGGATTTTACAGCATCATCTGCTAGTTTAAATGCAGCGATATTTTGTTTAAAATCTGCGGGCATTAATACATCTTTTAAGAGTTTTACTGCTCCAAAATTACCTGAAATCACGGCTAATCTAAAAGGAGTTTCTGAGTTCACTCCCTGTTGATTAAAGATAATGAATTTGTCATCCATTGCGGAAACAATAGCTTCAACAGATTCAAAGTCTTTCGTTTTACATGCCAAATGTAATGGCAAATTATTATATTGTCCTTCTTCAAACACACATTTATTATCTACATGTTGCAAAATCCATTTTACAAGCTTACCATTTCCCGACATCGCTGCAAAATGGATAGCAGCATGATCATAGTCATCTTTTGCTGTTAATGATGCATCTTCTTTGTGTAGCAACTCGACTAATGCAAGGTTCCCATTTTTTGCAGCGCAATGCATAGGGGTAGTCTTTCTTGGACCGACATGATTAACATCTGATTTCTGTTCTATTAAATTTTTTGCAAGAACTTCCAAATTTCTATCGACAGCTACAGTTAACGCGGTGAAGCCTTCATATTTTTCATGACCAATAATTTCTTTTGTGACATCGGGTCCTTTGCTTATTTCTAATAATGATGCAAATCTAGTATAAAATTGTTTGTATGTTAACCCTTGAAGATCTGGAATTTGGGTAAGTTCCTTGTGAATGAGTTTTTTATAATTAACTTTTTGTTTAAATAATTTATGTGAGGGCATGTTATATATTTCCTTTATATGAGTAACATTTAAAAGAATATATTATTTATTGGTAAATTGTGAAGGATTAAATTAATGGTTAAACTATTTCATGGATTTTTTATGTTGGTCGAACCATTCGATATTAATTTCCAAAATGTCATCCAAGACAAGCAATTGTATTTTCATTTACTTCAACTCATCCAAGGTTTTTTTGTGTTTTTTCATCATTTTTTTGAGCGACGTTTTAACGGCTTTTTTCGACGCATGAACTGTTTCAACGGCTTCCAAAATTTGATCATTCGTCACATAATTACGAATAGCCAAATTGGCCAAGCGAGACATACTAAACCCCGGATGATGATCAAACCATTGTTTAATAACAGGTTTCAAGTCCGAATCCAGGCGAAAACTCACAGCGTTCGATTTGGTTGTCATAAGTCATTCCTCCACAATCTCTTTGTCATTAACTGTAATACAAATAATGACATTGTCAAGTATGTTGCGAGGAGGAAATCATGGGATGGCCGGTAACTCCTATTACCGGTCTTATTAAATCTAACAAATTTCTCGTATTTTTGATAACATTAATCATTATTGCACGGTTATTACGCTTATCATGGAACCCACCTTTATGGCTAATGAACAACACATCCCTATACCACTTTTTGATGCTATAGAACACCTGGACTCCTCGTTTGATAAACAAACCCATGATATTAAATCCAGACTTATTCATGGGATTCATGTAAACGATGTTATATCTGACTATAAATATGCTTGCGAATTTCTATATGCCTACCGCGGCAGCGCTGAAACATATAAATCATACCGCCGCGAAGTCGAACGTCTTTTACAATGGGCCTGGTTTTTACATGGAAAATCGCTTAAAGACCTACGCCGTACAGATATGGAATTATTTCTAGAATTTTGCCAATCACCGCCAAAACATTGGATAGGCATAAAACATGTTCCTCGTTTTATAGAAAAAAATGGTTTGCGTGAACCTAATCTTATATGGCGTCCTTTTGTCGCAACGATCAGCAAAAAAGCTCACCGCGATGGCAATACACCTGATGCGAAATCTTATCTATTGTCACAAAGTGCATTGCAATCCATTTTTGCCATTTTAAGCAGCTTCTATAATTTTTTAGAACAAGAAGAATATGCACATGGCAATCCCATCGCACAAATTCGTCAAAAAAGTAAATTTTTACGTAAATTTCATGGTAAACGATCCATACGTCGATTATCCGAATTGCAATGGTCATATATTATCGAAACCGTTGAAAAAATGGCCGAAGAAAATCCGCTTTTACATGAACGCACGCTTTTTATGATGAACGCTCTTTTGGCTATGTATTTACGTATTTCAGAACTTACAGCAAGTAAACGCTGGATACCACAAATGGGACATTTTTATAGAGACATGGACGGCAATTGGTGGTTCAAAACACTAGGCAAAGGCAACAAAGAACGTGATATCAGCGTAAGCAATGCCATGTTAGATGCCTTAAAACGTTATCGATTAAGTTTAGGATTAACCTCTCTACCCTCCCCTGGTGAAGCGGCTCCATTGATACCTAAAAGTGTTGGAAAAGGCCCTATAAAAAGTGCCAGACATATACGTAAACTTGTGCAGCATTGTTTTGATATGTCTATAGATCGCTTAAAAAATGACGGTTTTCATGAAGATGCGGATACTTTATTTGCTGCAACCGTACATTGGCTGCGTCATACGGGAATTTCAGAAGATGTAAAAATACGACCGCGTGAACATGTCAGAGATGATGCCGGACATAGTTCAAGCGCGATCACAGATCAATATATCGATATCGAGTTACGAGAGCGCCATGCATCGGCGAGGAAAAAATTAATAAAATTTTAGAATGTTTTTTAAGCATATCTTATATTAATGTTTATAATTTTACCTTAATTTGCATAAAATCTATAAGTATTGTATGCTTATCTTATGACAAACGACATTCATCAACAAGCAATCGAAGACTCAGCCACGACAAAGGCTGCTTACACTATTTATATTTTATATCTCATCATTTGTATACCTGCGCTTTCAGTGTTAGGTGTTGTTTTTGCTTATATATTCCAAAACGATGCCAAATCCATACTCAAATCACATTACACTTATTTAATTAGATCATTTTGGATTGGCCTGCTCTATTTTACGATATCAGCTTTATCGATACTTATCGTCATTGGTATATTACTAGTTCCCTTGTGCATCATTTGGTGGTTAATCCGCATTGTCAAAGGATTAAAATCACTTATGCGCAATGAGCCTATCTCTAATCCAAAAACCTGGTTATTTTAATAACACTCGACCAGACTGGCTGCAAAGCTCAACCTGGTGAGTGTCAAACAACCTTTATCAGTTTTTAACTTTCGTATCGTATTGATAATGCTTATCATTGTGTGAAAAAGGAATATGTCTTTGATTAGCAGACCTATACCCTTCATGTTGACTAAACATCTTTTTATGATGAATAAGATCTTCTAACATTTTTTTAAACGCTTGTGCATCACCTAGTTGTATACCCTTTTTTGTGTAGTATTTCATTGCTACCTCATGTATTCATGAATCACCACTACCTACCTATGAGAATAAAAATACCCGCAACAAGTGCAAGTATACCCATTGCAATATTAGGAATATTCATCATAAGAGAAGGAACCAGGCTTGAGAGACCCATAATAATGAGATATATAGCAAGAAGAAGAAAACCAATATTACCGCTAAGTTTCATAGATTAATCCTTTAAAATATTAAACTCACACCGAGTATAAACGCTTAGAATCAATATAACAATAAAGAAAAGTGATGTAAGTTTATATTTAATTCATCATTTCCATATATGGTTCTACTTTAGGCATGTCGCGGCAATAATAAATTAATCGTCACTACCCTCATCTGCAACAATACGTGTATTACCACCATAGATGACTAATACATGTTGTTTAACTTTAAGCTTTAAATCTTCGTCTTGTGCAACCGAGACAATGTCACCATCATTGAGTTTTACGATGAACTCATATCCATGTGTACGTTTTACACTATCTCCAGCAGGTACAGATGGATCATCAGAAGTCTGTGCTTTCTTCGCAAAAATATTAATAGGTCTTTTGGATATAATGACACCCGGAACAACTTTTTTTACTTTTCCAACTTCACTTGCGTCATAGCTTCCAGGTGGTAAATCTTTAGCACACCCAGAAAAAACTAAGCATAAAGACGCGAATGCTGTGAACAAACTTATTTTTTTTATCATCATTTATTTTCCTCGTTTTAATGGTGATATATTAGCTGTTTAACTTAAACTGTCAATATTCATTTGTTAAATAAAAAACGAAAATAATTAAGAAATGCAAATCCTGTATAAGTCACAGGCACATATTTGAATCCGCGTTTAATAAAAAATAAGGTCATTTTTGCCGCAAAACTCGCGGTCATTAAACCGGGTCCCATGGGCGAAATAAATGCAGAATGTACAAGATGACGATATTGTATATTTTTATCACGATAATATTGTCTTGCGAATTTTGCATAATTTCTTTTAGAAGCAGCATAAACTTTTATTTTTTTTATCCCAAAACAAGGATGACACTCTATTTCTGAACCCACACCCCAAATTTCTAACGGTTCTTTGCTGGGTTTGCGCACCTTTTTAAATAATTCAATGATACTCACAAATGAATCACAATTGGCTTCTTGTGCATTTTCAAATTTTGAACCATGACATAAAAATAAAATATCGGCTTTTGCAAGATTTTCTGTTAAGTTTTCATAATGATCATAATGGTAATCAAGGCCAAATTTAATACCCGTTACAGTTGCGCCCTCTTTTTCAAGTAACTTTTTCATATGACTGCCTAATGCACCGTTAGAGCCTGTCATGACAATGTGCTTACCTTTAAGATGGCATGCGCTACCTAATATGTAATCAAGTACTTTAATCATCGAACTAAAAAATTTTGTAGGATGTAAATGATGCATGGCATGATACTCAGCATTGACAAATAAACCACCGCGATAAGCAGGCAGCACCTCATATGTTTTATGGTGTGCATCTTGACCTTTACAATAACACACACTTAAAAAAATACACGTTTCAAATAAGAACGCTATGATAATGGCTATAGGATTGAAAAATAAAGCACAAGAAAAAATGGTAACAATATGAACCAAATATTCCATACAAACGTGATACATCAGGTTTTTTTTAGACCATTCCGGTTGAATCTTTAACTCAGAAGTATAAAAACGATGATGAGATAAATGCAGATAACCTATAGCTTTCAGTAACTTATTGTTAGATTCTAGAAAATAATGAAAGAGATAATGCACCAAGTCAAAAACAATAGTTCCTATTAAATAGGCAGCGATAACTTGAGCAAGCATTTCGATGATATATAACATCATATATTGATGTTATGATGAATCAAATTAAAAGGGTATTAGGTGAATTACTAAATGGTCTATTAATTGATCACAATAGTTCCGGCAAGCAAAGTTTTTGCAGCCGCCAATTTATCCACAGGAACGAGTAAAGAATAGACACCATTTTTAGCAACTACCGTACCTGTTTTATAATCTGGATTTAATTTACGCAATGTATCTACTGCAACACCCAGAGATTTGGAGATTTTCTCAAGACTTACAACTTTTTTAAGTTTTAATTCTGCAAAATAAGGTTGATTATCAACATGCGGTAACTTAACTCCGTATTTTTTAGGATTTTGTACCATCGCTGCAACCGCAAGCAATTTTGGTACGTAATATTGCGTTTCTTTGGGCACAGGTAAATTCCAAAAACTACGGCTTCCAGCCCGTCTAATCGCTTTATCAACGCGTCCTTGGCCAGCATTATAAGCTGCTAATGCCAAATACCAATTTCCTTTATAATAGTTACCCAAGTCATTAAAATAGGCGAGAGCAGCTTTAGTTGAGGCTGTCACACTACGACGGCCATCGTATCCTGAAATAACTTTGACACCGAGCTCTCGTGCTGTGCCGCGCATCAATTGCCATAGACCTGTAGCACCTTTATTAGAGTAATCATTTGGATTAAATTCACTTTCAATAACAGGAATCAGCGCCATTTCAGCAGGCAAACCACGAAGCTGTGTTTGTTTGTGAATGAAATAGATATAGGGGCCAGCAGCTTTTAAAATCTGAGAGAACTTCTGCTGATCTGCTTGAAGTTTACGGATTTCAGCTTTGACTTGTGCTGAGTTAGTTCTGTGATCTAACTTAAACTCGCTACTTAAACTACTCCAAATAGATCCCGCTGATCCTTGATCTCTGCTAGTTATTTCATCACCAGTAGAGAAAGTTTCAAAAGGAACAATATCTAAAGTATTTTTACCATACCAAGTAGTTAATAGACAGAAACTCAATACAGCTAATACAACAAATTTTGAAAAATTCATGACCATTTGCATCCGGCCATGGTACATAAAAACCGACTTCCAAACAATAGCATTTGGTAACTATAATACTTGACTTATCCTAACTATATGATTTTTAATATATTTTAAATTTATAGCATGAAATATATGTGACTGAGTGTTAAGTTTTCTTTAAGTATTTTCTTGTGAAATTCATGCAGCCAAGCTAGATTAACCGATTATTGTGTTAAGTCTCATACACGAGGAAATATGGAAATACATGCTCATTCAGTATCCAACGTTACCATATCAAAATGGAAAGTTTTATTAATATACTGCATTGTGTCATTTTTTTTAATTTTTGAAATGGCTATACAAGTCTCCCCTAGTGTCATGTCTACACAGCTCATGCGTGATCTCAATATAGGCGCGTTTGGACTCGGTCTTATGTCAGGTATTTATTTTTATACTTATGCCGGCATGCAAATACCCACAGGATTGCTTTTTGATCGATATAACCCAAGAATCATTATTACTCTTTCTATTTTAATGTGCACACTAGGTACCTTACTATTTTCCTTCGCAAACAATATTTTTATTGGCTCTATTGCACGTCTGCTTATGGGTTCTGGTTCAGCATTTGCATTTGTTGCGGTATTAGTTGTTTCTGCTGATTTATTTAAATCAAAATATTTCGCAACGATGACAGGCATCGCTCAAATGTTAGGTGCGATGGGTGCGATATTAGGTCAAATGCCAGTAAGCGCTTTAGTAAATAAGATAGGCTGGCGTGAAACACTTTTAGTGATTTCTTTCATTGGTATCGTACTATCAATTATTGTATGGACCTTATTGAAATATGAAAAACATAGCCTTCATCATCACTCAAATAAATCGCATAATATTAGTTTAAATCTAAAACAAATTATTTCACAACCACAAACATGGTACCTAGCCGCTTACTCATGTTTACTTTGGGTACCCATGTCAAGTTTTGCTTCTTTATGGGGAGTACCCTATCTCACTACGGTGAATCATTTTTCTCAAAACACTTCCGCATTTTTATGCTCACTTATGTGGTTTGGTCTTGCTATAGGAAGTCCAATTTTGGGAATTGTTTCAACTTTATTAAATAATCGGGTTCTGCCGTTGATTGTAACTTCATCCATGGGTATCACGGTATTCGGACTATTACTGCATTTCAATTTTTCACAAACAGCCGTAGGAATACTTTTATTTTTTGCAGGAGTGGCATGCACGGGTCAAGCATTATGTTTTACACTTGCCAAAGATAATAATCCAATATCTATTAGAGGCACTGCCATCGCATTCAACAATATGGCTGTTGTCGTGTCAGGCGCTATATTTCAACCTATCATTGGAAAAGTCATCGAACTAGGACATCAAAACACGATTAATTATGACGTCGCTCATTACAAAAATGGAGTGTATATTATTTTCATAACTTATATTTTGGCATTTATTATTGCGTTATTTTTTATAAAAGAGTCGGATGAAGAAAAGGTGATTACAAAAGCAAAATTTACTAATCGTGTTTTAGCTCAGTGATTTTTTTTGCGAAACAAGACAGCACGTCCCGATGGAACGATCAAAGAGTTATCTCTTTATACATTGAAAGACCCACCCCGCTATATATGTTTCGGCCCTGATTTTATTGTAGGTCTCGCTATATCGCCGAAACATTATACGGGGCCTATTATTACTTAACCTCAAACCCATCTATATTTCTTATTCTTAAAAATATCACAAGTATAAAAAATTATGAGCGAAGATAAGCATGATATATACATCGCCTTAAATCTTTTTGTTTCGCCACCACTAGTGGTGACTTCTACTTCGCCTTCGAGATAGATAATATATTGTGGTTGCGGAGGCAAAAATGGCTAAAGTCGAGTAAAGCTATTTCTTCAACTCATGCTTCAACTCTTTCAGTTCGCGTTTAATTTCAGTTTCAAGTTCTTTTTCGGAAGGAAGATGAAATTTATATTTACTCGCAAAGATTTGTTTAGATTTTTCACCCAGCAGATATTTTACCATTGCATCACTTTTTTCTGTGCATAGTACCAATCCGATGGTTGGATTATCGCCATCTGTTTTTATTTCTAAATCAAAATAATTAACATACAATAACATTTGTCCAAGATTGCCATGCGATAATGGATGTGTCTTAATATCAATAATTACATAACATTTAAGTATGATGTGATAAAAAACGAGGTCAGCATAAAAATGATTACCATCTAAGGTGAATCGTTTTTGTCTAGCAACAAATGCAAATCCTTTTCCGAGTTCAAGTAAAAATTGTTGTAAATTAGCTATTAAAGCATTTTCAAGTTTTGATTCGACTAATTGATGAGATTCGGGTAAGTCTAAAAATTCTAATATAAGTGGTTCTTTAATAGCATCGGATGGTGATTTAATAAGTTGTCCTTTTCGTGCAAGTTTAAGTAATCCTTTCTTGTCTTTGCTCTTCAGTAACCTCTCATAAAGTAAACTACCAATTTGGCGTTCTAATTCACGACCAGACCACTGATTTTTTTGTGCTTCAATTTCGTAAAATTTACGCGCACCAGGGTGGCTGACTCGCATAAGCGCTCTATAGTGTATCCACCCTAATTGAGGGCTGAATTGTTGCTTTTTTGATTGGCCACGCAGTGCGTGGCCAATTGGATGATAATCTGAATACAGCAGATAAAATTGACGAATGTCTTTTAATGTAGAAATGCCAAATCCTTTACCATATTTTT
>JABDBK010000042.1:0-3480 GCA_013288655.1 Gammaproteobacteria bacterium
AAAGCTAGTCTTAGCGTTTACGCTGTTCAAACAGTTTCTGTTTTGAGTGACGCAGGGGAAACATTGAATTGCAGACCTTTTTACAGTTTAAAACATGCAGAAACTACTGATGAAACCAGTTTTTTTTGGTATGCAAAGCGCCAACTGGAACATGAACTGTACGCTGATTTCACTTTATCTTTTACTCATTTGAATTTAAATGCTTTGGAAAAAACTATGGAAGGCATGGTGCAAGTAGAAGCTTTGTGTTCCAATGGAACTTTACCGAATAAACTTCCTTTTAATTATTCAGAACCTTATTTACAATTATCAATCAAAGGTGCGCCGATTTTGGCAGTGCAATGTTTGTTACCATTTACGCCGAGCTTTCAACCACATTTAAGAGACGGAATACGTTGGAAGTTATTATCTCATTTAACTCTTAATTATCTAGCATTTTCTAATTATGAAAATGGAATAGGAATATTAAAAGAAATGTTAAGTCTCTATAATTTCAATGAGGCTCCTGAAAATAAAAAAATGATTGATTCGCTATTAAATCTTCGTTGCAAACGGGTGACTGCTCGGATTTCTAATCAATGCAGAGAAGCGTTTTCTCAAGGCATTGAAGTTCTAATAGAAGTTGATGACGCAGACGTTGTGGGTGAACAGTTTTTATTTCTTGGGATTTTAAACAGATTCTTTGGTAGATATGCGACAGTGAATTCCTTTACACAATTGGTTGTTTCTTCAACAAAGAAAGGGGTATTATATCGATGGGCACCACGAATAGGGAACAAAACTCTTTTCTAAAAGAGCTTTTAAACAAACCCACCTCGTTTAATTTCTTTCAAGCTGTACGCTTGTTGGAAATATTCATTGTTGACCCACTGGAGAAAAATTTTTCAGAGTCTCCATTAAAACTTAATGTTTATCATAAAAATAAATTTCCGGTGGGGGCCATTGAAAATTTTACACAAAATACTTCTGAAGATGGTCAAACTACTTTTTGTTTGCAAGTCTCTTTTTTGTGTCTAACAGGTATGTCGGGTGCCTTGCCACCGCATTATCGAGAAAAGCTTCTGATAGAAACACATGGGGGAAATTCTGCTTTACAAGATTTTTTTGATATTATTAATAACCGATTTTTATGGTTTTACTATCAAGCCTGGAAAAAAAATCGTTTTTTTGTTGGGTATAAAATAGGACAATTAGATCATCGTTGTGAAAAAGATCCGTTTACCAGTATCTTGGAAAATCTTTCAGGAATACCAAGCAATCAGCCAACTAAAGAAGTCTTGTTGAAGCAAGACTTATTTTCTTTCTACAGTAGTTTGTGGGGAAGAGAAATCCGATCGATGATCGCACTTGAAAGGATGTTGAGTGAATATTTTAATTTGCCTATTCAAATTTTGTCATACCAAGGTCAATGGTTATTCTTATCTGAGAAAGAATTTTCAAGGATAGGTAGCTTTGGGAATATTAAAGGCCAATATCATCAACTAGGTTTTGATACGGTTCTTGGCCATCAACAATGGAATGTTCAAAATAAATTTAGAGTTTATATAGGCCCTATTCATTATGGTTCTTTTAAGCAGTTAAACCCTAGCGGTAAGTTTCTACGTGCCTTAAAAGAAATGATTAGGATTTATGTGCTCGAAGAACTCAATTTTGATATAGAACTTGAACTTTTGGCTGCTGAAGTTCCTCCTTGTGAATTGAATTTAGAAAATCCAAAACAATTGGGGTGGAACACTTGGATCCATAGTCAAGCTTTTAAGAAAAATGTGCACGCAGTTATATTAAATTAATAGGCATAACAAGATAGGAAGAGCAATGGTCAAGTATTCACAGAAAAAGCGTTTGTTAGAAATAGTCACGCCACTTGGTAAA
Organism: Gammaproteobacteria bacterium; assembly: GCA_013288655.1. Lineage (GTDB taxonomy): Bacteria > Pseudomonadota > Gammaproteobacteria > DSM-16500 > DSM-16500 > JABDBK01. Next base: position 1,873 of record JABDBK010000042.1, read on the forward strand.
GATAAGTTAATTCTTACTCATATCAGTGGAGCTGAACATATTTCACAATTATTTTCATTTCAATTAGAATTTTTCTCTTCAGATATATCCATATCTCCTAAAGCATTGATTGGTAAACCAGTTAGTATTCGAATAAATAGCAAAATGGAGTCAACGCGTTATTTTCATGGTATAGTAAAAAGTTTTGAAACTGCTGCATTAGCGGTAAGAGCTGGAAGGATCTATCGCGCCGAGATTGTTCCTTGGTTGTGGTTTTTAAGCTGCTCTGTTGATTGCCGTATTTTTCAAAATTGCTCAACTCAGCAAATTGTTGAAAAAATTTTTAAAGAATATAATTATAAAGATTATGTTTTCCAGGGAGTAAAAGGGGGCCAGAAAGAGCGTTCTTATTGTGTACAATATCATGAAACAACTTTTGATTTTATTTCACGCTTACTTGAAGAGGAAGGAATTTATTATTATTTTCAACATCAAGAAGATAAGCACTTGTTAATTTTATCTGATAGAGGATCTGCATTTAAAAAACATGAAGGGGAAGTTATTTTCCATCGAGCCACGTTTCCTGAACAAGGAATTGTAGAATGGGCACACCGTTATAGTTGTCGTTTAGGAAAAGCCACTCACAATAGTTATCAATTTGAAAGCCCATCTAAAGACTTACAAAAATCTTCATCTACCTTGATAGATTATTCTCACAAGCAGTCTGAACATTATTGTTATTTAGGAAACGCAAGTGCCGAAGAGAACGTTCTACAATCTAAATTATATATGGAGACCGAAGATGTTCAAGCAGAAGAAACAGTTGGAAAAGGATGTTATCCGACTTTTAGTGCTGGACTTCAATTTAAATTTAAAGCAGGAGAGCTCTCAGAATTGGATTACGTTTTTTTAGAAGTAACACATGAAGCTTTTGATACTACGCATATTTCAAGTGAAACCAGTGAGCAAAATTATTATAATCATTTTGTTGCTATTCCTACCCCAAAAATCTATCATCCACCCAAATTAGTCAAAAAACCTCGCATTTATGGACTCCAAACAGCGATGGTGGTAGGCCCAGAAGGAGAAGAAATTTATACAGATCAATATGGAAGGGTTAAGGTAAAATTTCATTGGGATAGAGAAACCAAAGGAACAGCAAAGGAAAAAAGCTCCTGTTGGATCCGAGTCCTTCAAAGTTCCGCTGGTAAACAGTGGGGGGCGCAGTTTATTCCTCGTGTTGGCCAAGAAGTGGTTGTGTCCTTTTTGGATGGTAACCCAGACGAGCCTTTAATTGTTGGTTGCGTTTATAATGGTGAACAAATGCCACCTTTCTCATTGCCTGCTCAGAAAACTCAATCTGGATTTAGAACACATTCCGTTACTTCTAAAACTTCAGCCGAAGCTAATGAATTTCGTTTTGAAGACAAAAAAGGAGCTGAAGAAATTTATTGTCATGCCCAAAAAGATTACAAGATAGTAGTAGAGCATGATGAGAGTAATGATGTTAAAAACAATCAAACTATTCAAGTTAAAAAAGATAGAACTTTAACCGTAGCAGAAGGGCAGAAAAAAACTACGGTTAAACAAGGTCATTGTATTTTAGAGCTTGAAAAAGGCAATCTGCAA
>JABDBK010000042.1:3490-16355 GCA_013288655.1 Gammaproteobacteria bacterium
TTAAATTGGGTAATCGAACAACTGAAGTTTCTGGAAATGTTGTTCTGACAGTTCAAAAAGGGAATCATACGACCAAAGTAAAATTGGGCAAAAGTGAATTGGAAGCTATGCAAGCTATTGAATTTAAAGTTGGGCAGAATAGTATTAAGATTGATCAATCTGGAATTACTTTAAAAGGTCTTATTTTAAAATTACAAGGGACTTTGGTGGAAATTAAAGCAGATACTAATTTAAAATTAGAAGGCCTTATGGTGGAAGGAAAAGGAAGTGGAATTTTAAAACTACAAGGAACTTTAACTTTGATTAATTAACGATTAAAGGTGCTATGCTGTGTTAGAAGAAAAGCTAAAAAATTTTAAAGATGTTTCTAAAATAGAAGATCCTCAGCAACTTATTTGTCAGCGTTTTACGTTAAGTCCTCCAGCAAAGGAAATAATAGAACAATCTTCAAATAGTCTTATATTCCTGAAAAATTTAATTACGGCGGAATTATACCCAGATGCTGTTCATTTCTTGGCTCATGGATTACCCAAACGAGAAGCTATCTGGTGGGCATATCTTTGCGCAGATACTTGTATTCTCGATGAATATCAAATCCTCAGCACTGAAGTATTAGATTTAATTAAAATGTGGATCTATTCTCCCAAAGAAGAAACGCGACGAAAAATTGAACCTTTTCCAGAAAAATTACACTTTCAATCTCCCGCGAGCTGGGTGGCCTTGGCAGTATTTTGGAGTGGGGGTAGTATTACAGCAAAAGATACGCCCGTGGTACTTCCAGCCGACTATCTGTATGCCAAAGGTGTTTCAGGGTCGGTCATGTTGTCAGCTGTCCACATTCCCTCAGAAATCAATAAACGATATCAGCAGTTTTTAGAGCGAGGAATTTTGATTGCTGAAGGCAAAAGTGGGCTCATTTAATGAGTTTACCCGCTGCTAGATTAACAGATTTACATGTTTGTCCTTTGCTAACTGGACCAGTTCCACATGTAGGCGGACCTATTATACAAAGCAGTTGTATAACCGTTTTAATTAACTCCTTGCCTGCTGCAACTGTAGGTAGCATAGTTACTTGCATTGGACCACCCGACAGCATTGCCATGGGCAGTACAACAGTACTAATTGGGAAATTGCCAGCTGCACGACTTGGCGATTCCACTATTCATGGAGGTAAAATTGTTTTGGGATGTCCCACCGTTTTAATTGGATGAGATCCACAACACAAATTTTAACCCAAATGTTTGTTTATACTTTTGTAGCAGTAACCAAATCATATCCAGCAGGAATGGGCGTTCCAACTCCATGTTTATCGTTATAGGGCGTGTATTTAGTTTCTATCTTAGTGTAATTAAGCGTTAGGGTTTCGGTAGGATGAGCATTACCACTTGGTCCATTAAAGTTATAACGACTAATTAATACGTTTGTTAAGACAAATTCAACAAAATTTCTTGGATTATCTCCCGTTTGGCAAAAATGAACTTCAATTTTTTTGGCAACGCCTATACAAGACTCTAGAAAAAATTTAGGCGAGGTTTCATCCACTAGTTTAGAGACGGTAATTTCACTAAATGAAGGTACCCCTGCTTCGCGATTTGATTGCCGGCCTGGATTTGTAGAAGTAATTCCCCTCGCTAACCCATATCCAAAACCAAATATTTCAATCCATTTCTCATGACCTTTGGCAGTCACATTGCCATCAATACCCTCTACTTTCATATAAATTGTCGACATGTTTCATATCCTTAAATACGTAAATGATATAAGTATACTGGTTTTTTAATGAAAATCTATTCTTTATTTTTCTCTTCTAATTCGATATAGTAAAAGCTCAAATTTAATTAGAAATTGTTAGGAAGCTAAATTGAAAAAGCCGGTTATTTTAAAAATAAAATTTTCTACTATCTCGCAAAATCCCCCTCAGGACAGCTCGTGGTTACCACCAGAACCCTCTCTGGTTTCAAATTCAGAAAATTTAAATGAAACAACGCTCACGCTACGTTTTGAAGAGGGGCAATTATTTTTTGAACAAGGAAATCGCTGGATTCCCCTGGAAAGTGAAAACCATTTAAAGTCCGAACAAGCCTCGATTACATTGGAATTAGAAACTAATAAGCAAAACGATTCGTTTCAACAGGCTTTTAAGCAGGAAGTAGGGGGTTCAGGTTTCAAACCCTTATCCAAGAACTTAGAGACCACCTCTCAGTTGGCAAAAACAACCGACTGGGACACTGATTTTTCTGATCTCGATAGTGATGATCCTTTAGATTTTTTAAGAAGAGGGCTAAAGTCTATTAGCTTATTTACGAGCCATGAAAGCTAGGATAGTGGGATATACGTTATGTATGGAATTTTCATTAAATTAATAAAGTACTTGGCTTGGGCACTTGTTTTCATACTACTACAAGCTTGTGGTAGTACTTCCAAAAAATTAGTGATTCAGTATAAAGCTAATGCTCAAATTAATCCCGATTTGAATTCACGCCCATCACCTCTGGTTATCAATACTTATCAGTTAAGCGATTTGAATGCATTTCAAGAAGCTGACTTTTATAGCTTATATGAAAATGACAAAACAATTTTAGGACCGGAATTACTCCACCAAAATCAAATAGAAATTAAACCCGGCCAACTGTTAAAGACAGAGCAGGACTATTCTAAGCAAACAAAATATCTTGGATTCATTGCTGCTTTTAGAGATATTGATCGCGCAGTTTGGAAAAAAATAATCGTTATTAATGCTAAAGAAAAAAAGCCTATTCAGGTTAACGTGAGTGCTGAAGCTATAGATGTACAAAGATAGGGAATAGTAATGAGTAGATTTAGTAAGGTTGTTTGGTCCGAAGGTTTGTTTTTACAGCCTCAACATTTTCAACAGCAAGAGCGGTATTTTGAAAATTTAATTCTTCAACAACCTAATCCAAGTGGTTTAACAACATGGGGAATTTTAGAATGTACATGGGATCCATACCTATTAGCTTTGGGGAAATTTGGTTTAACCCTTTGTCGTGGGGTTTTACCGGATGGAACTGTTTTTGATGCCCCGGCATTGAATAAGCTTCCACAACCTATTGATATTCCTAGCGATTGCGTAGATGCTATCGTTTATTTATCTTTACCATTAGCATTGCCCGGATCTACAGAAATAGGGTTAGCAGAAATTGAACAAAATTCTTACCGCTACCAAGCAGAATCTTTAGAAATTAAGGATACTGTTTCTAATGGTGGAAATTTTACCCAGATGCAAGTAGGCCAATGCGCTTTAGAGTTAAGATTGTCATCTGATAGTTTAGGCGGTTACAGCTGTCTTGGCGTGGCAAAAATTAAAGAAGTTTTATTGGATAAAAGTTTACAATTGGATGATCGTTTTATTTCGCCCTGTCTTAATATTTATGCTGTACCTAGACTTCAGCAATTTGTTAAAGAATTGTTAAATTTGCTCCGCCATCGAGCAGAAGTGTTAGCGCTACAATCATTTGATACTATTTATGGTGAGGCGCCTGAAATAATGGATATTTTACTTTTAAATACGCTTAATCAATTAGAAGCACATTTATATGGTTTAGTGGGTAGAAAAATTGTTCATCCAGAGAAATTCTATTTGTATCTATGCAATGCCTTGGGAAGTTTAGTTATCTTCAATGAAAAACAGCGCCATTTAGATAAATTACCTTTTTATCAACATCAAGATCTAGAAAGTTCCTTTGATCCCTTGATGACAGAGTTAAGACGAGCTTTGAGTCGTGTAATCCAACATAAAGCAGTTTGCTTTAACCTGGAAACGAATGGGTACGGTATGTGGTTAGCAACATTGGATGATAAAAATTTAGTGCAAACAGCTCAATTTGTGTTGGCCATTTCAGCCGAAGTACCGATAGAGACTTTATCACAGCAAATTCTGCCTAATATTAAAGTTGCCTCAGCCACTCGGATCCAAGAATTAATTACGCATGTTATGCCTGGAATTTCTTTACAACGTTTAGCAATGGTCCCTAGGGAGATCCCTGTAAAAGCTGATTATTTATATTACTCTTTAAATAAGGGAGAGGCATTATGGCATGATTTAATGATCGATAATGCCATATCAGTTTACATTGGAAAAGAAATTCCAGGTCTAACTATGAAGCTTTGGGCAATTCGAGATGCTTACACAATTGGATAATTAAGAAATGCAAGAAGAAGTTCTTTTGAAACCAAATAATTTGTTAGTAGAAGCGGCAATGCCTTTGCTAGGTTTAATGGTTGTTCTAAATAGGGTAGAGGCTGTAGAAAATTTAGAAAGTTTTAGGCTTAAAGTATTAGAGGAAATTAGATTTTTCGAGGCTCGGATTAAAGAAGATATTTACAATAAACGAACCATTTTAGCAGCACGATATTGTCTTTGCACAGCTTTAGATGAATGTATTTTCGAGACGACTAGGGGTAAACAAAGTGTATGGCTATATCAAAGCTTATTAACTACACTTTATCAAGAAAGCCATGGGGGAGAGCGGTTTTATATTATATTGAATACTGTTTTAGAAAATCCACAAGAAAATTTAGATTTGCTTGAACTTATGTATTATATTTTAAGTTTGGGATTCAAAGGAAAATTTTATCAAGATGAAATAAAATTGGAAACTATTCGACAACATTTATTTAGAAGTTTAGTTGGCTTTAAGTTTGAGGCTAAAAATTTGCTACAAAATGCTGGCAAGTCTTTAAAACCTAAAACAGCGCCTCACTTTCCTTTGTTGACGATGATTGTGTTAATTGGAAGTTTATTACTCGCGATTTCTTTACATCTTAAAAGTTATTCTAAAAATTATGCAATGAAGGTATTTACTATGGTTAATAAGATCCCACATCAAAGTGGTAGAGAAGAGTTTGATGAAACGAGAAACTAATTTTAAACTATTAGAGTTAATTCTTATTGTTATTTTTTGTATTTTAATTTGGTTTGTGGGTGATGATATACAAATTAAACAGTGGGAACCTTTAGCTAATCCTAAAGTTCGATTAATTGTAATTGCAACTATCGGTTTTTTCTGGACTTTGAAGCTTGTTTTAAATTCCTGGTTAGTAAAGCACGCAGAAAAAAAATTAGCAACTTCTTTTTTACAATATGGCCTAAAAAAAGTTAAGAAAAATGATCCTGCAGCTATGCAGCAATTTAAAATTCAAATAAAACAACTCACTAAGAATTTAAAGGCATGGCAGGTTATCAGCGGGAAAAAGAGGATTGACTTACAAAATTTGCCTTGGTTTTTAGTGATGGGAACTTCAAATAGTGGTAAAACGCAACTATTAGAGCGATCGGGTTTAAATTTTTCGTTACTAACACGTTCATCGAAGTCAGATCATAAACAAGCATTTGAAATTCCTTGGTATGCTACTGAAAATGCAGTTTTTTTAAAATATTCTCAGGTGGAAATTAAAGAAGATTTGAGTGAGGTTAATGATGAAACTTCTCACGTCATTTTAAACACTTTAAAACAATACAAAAAAGGCGCCACAATAAATGGTTTGATTGTCGCCGTAGGCATTGATGAACTTTTGAACGGTTCATCTGAAGAACGCCAGAAAAAAATAGATAGCTTAAGAGGGTCGATTAAAAATTTATATGAGATTGTGAAAGTTCGATTTCCCGTTTATTTGGCTATTACTAAATGCGATAGTATACCCGGCTTTTTAGAATATTTTGGGCATTATTCTTTAGAAGAACGCGAACAAGCCATTGGCTTAACATTGATTAACTCAACGAAGGGAGAAGAAATAACAACAGAACTCAATACTTATTATGACAATCTGGTTGGACAACTTAAGAGCAAATTATTGAGATTATTAGAGCAGCAACCCGACATCGCATTTAGAGAAAAGCTTTGTTTCTTTCCAGAGCAAATGGCTTTACTTAAATCTTCTATTGTTAAAGGAATTTTGTCAGTCTTAATCCCCAATAAGCTATACGAAATAATCGACTTTAGAGGCGTCTATTTTACAAGTGTAGTCTCAGAAAATACCACCATTTGCAATCCATTTGGTGAAATGATGTCACAAAAATTTGGGTTATCGTTAAATTCCCCAAGGGAAATATCTAAAACAAATGCATTCTTTATTAAAAAACTATTTCAAGAAGTTATTATTCCAGAAGCTTGGTTAGTTGAGCAAGGTCGAATTTGGTATCGGTTCAGATCTGGAATACAATTTCTCTTTTATGGATTGACCATCACGGCTGTCTTGCTTCCCATTTTGGCTTTAATGGGGGGGGTATTTTTATAATAAGAATCGCGCCAATCAAGCAGCGTATTATTTGAGAGAATTGGAGATAAAAACTCCAAAGAGTTCAGTTCTTAGCTTAAAAGAACGATTATTGAAATGGGATTTATTAAGAAAGGCCTGGGAAACCTATAGTTTAGATCCACATCATTGGCTATTATCTTATCAAGTTTATCAGTCGCCTAAAGTCGAAGAAAGCATAAAGGCGGCCTTACAAAACACAATAGCTCTAGAATTTTTACCACAATTATTAAACAGGTTGGAAGGGTTATTAAAAAGAGATCAATATGATTTTGAATTTAAAGAAACACTTTTTAGAGGTTATTTGGTTTTACACTATCCAGAGCGTTTACCAAAAAATTGGTTAATAGATGCGGCGCTTCAGAGTTGGAATGAAAATACAGCATTGACCTCAGATGAAATAGCATCTTTAAGGAAGCATTTGGAATTTATTCTTCAAACCGGATTTGAACCATTGAATTTAGATGAAACTATAGTTAAAACTCTTAAAGAAGAATGGTTTAAAGAACCCTTAGCATTTTGGGTTTATAAATCATTAAATGAAAAAATTAAAATAGACCCTAAGTCGACGGATGTTTTGGCATTCCTTCACAAATCCGGAATTATGAACGAAGAGGTGAATAACCTTTCGGGATACTACACACCAGCAGGAATACTCAGTTTATATTTGCCAGAGGTTTCTTTGCTTTCGCGAGCTTTACATGAAGAAAACGAATGGGTTGCCTCTGTTTTAGAAGAACCGCTAAAACAAATTTCTGAAGAAGAGGTTTTAAGTGCTGTCAACGGTTATTATGCGAAAGATTATTTAGCAATGTGGCAGGCTGTACTCTTTCAACTACAGTTAAAGCCTTATACCAACTTAGAAGAAGCCGTTAAAGGATTTAAGGAGTTAAGTAGTTTAGACTCGCCATTGAAACACTTATTTAAATTAGTACAAGAGAATGTTCAAGAAGCCCTCACTTTAGATAAATCCGTGTCTTTAGAAGCTCCTCTGAAAGAATTCCATGATTTTTTAAGTGCAGATAACACTGGAGCAAACATAAATCCAGAGCGATTTTTTAAGGTGTTAGAAGAGATGAGCAAATGTTTAAATACCCTAAAAGAAGAAAAGAATATTTTTCTAGCGAGTTATGAAGCAACCACAAACACCTTAAAACCAAATTCTGTAACAGCGATCAATGAGTTAATGCGAATTTCGAAAGAAGTACCCGAACCATTACGTGGCTGGTTAGAGACTATTGGAAAGAGTACCTGGGAAATATTACTTAAAAACAGCAATGTTTATTTAAATGATTGTTGGCAAAAGGAAGTGATGGTCTTTTACCAAAAAATAAAAGGCTACTTCCCGTTAACAACCGAAGCTGAGGTTGAAATTAGTTTAAAAAGCTTTGGAGAGTTTTTTGGAAAAAAAGGTGTTGTTAGTCGCTTTATTCATACCTACTTAGAACCTTATTTAGAACGTAAATCAAATGAATGGCATTGGAAAGGACTCTACGGACATTCTATGAGTGATGTTCCAATGGCAGCAAAACAATTGCAGCAAGTATCAGATATTGCTGAACAATTATATGGAATAAGTGATAATAGTCTTTCATTGAGATTTTTGCTAACCCCCCGTCACTTAACGTCGGATACCTCAAGTGTCCTATTAAAGATTGGTAAAGAAAAGTTAACTTATCGACATGGTCCTTTGTCTGCAATGAAGTTCAGTTGGGAACCTAATACGCAAAAGGAACGTGTGACGATAAACTTTTCAGAATTTAATGGAGAAAATGTGGGGCAAGGTTTTGATGGAGATTGGAATTTATTGAGGTTATTAGTAGCAGGAAATATAGAAAGAGGTGAAGATTCAGAAAGTTATCGATTAAAATTAAAACTAGAAGAAAATGAAGTGGAATTTTTATTGAAGGTGGAAGATAAAGAAGCGTTTGAGGCGTTATTAACTGGAATAGAGGTGCCAGATTATTTTTAAGTTAAAAATTTAAACGACAGACCGTATCGAAATCCATGAAAGATTGTTATAAAACGTGAGGTAATCATGAATTCATTTACAACTGGCTCGCCGGCCGAAGGATGAGGACAACAAATGATGACGGAACAGGACTGCATTGACGAATGGCATGCTGGCGTATCGGCCACCATCCTATGGATCGAACCTGGCCTCGAAAACTACATCAAAGAGGGCATGGAGCACTACGTAACAGAACGCATGAAGGTGGATAGCACGAGCGAGTCTGCGATGGCAGTTGCGCTGAACACACTGTGTAACCTGCCAGAAGTCTTGAGCATGGACATCGACCACAAAGGTCAGGGGCGTGACTATAGTCTGAATGCCATGGACCATGACGCACCCCATGACGCATTGAACTGGGAGCATAACGGCATTATCTCCGATGAGAATGGGAAAGTATCATGGTCGGGGAGGCTGTCACTCAACGGAGCCACCCGCACTGCATTGAATACGGAATACATAAATCTCAGCAGAGGATGGGACGAGAAGCTACCTAGCTATACGGGCAACCTTTCGGAGCTGATAGCAAACGCCACCGCCTTCATCGGGGGGCCTCGACCCCGAAGACACATCCGACACATTATCGCGCAGTCCATGATTAGCAGCCTGATAGTGTATTGCTGCAAGTTCAAACAACTCGGGGACGACGAACACCTACAGGTCGGTGCGGGTTTGCTAGAAGAATTTGCGCACGCAATGGATTGGGTAGGGCATTCCGCTGAGTTTATCGGCCTCCTCCAAGATAATATGCCCTTTGATGTTAACAGCGACACTCGTGACCTCATTTTCCACGCGGGGGAGGCGCGGATGGCGTTGGTGAATGCAGAGAGGAATTTGTTTGTTGGACCCGCTGCAATTAACCTAGGGGTTGGGGTGAATCTTGACCTCGGTGTGGATACAGATGTCCGGAGCATTCTCAGATACCAAGCCTACATGGCCCCATGTGTGAGAATCGGAATTAACAGGCTCATTGGAGAATCGTTGGCGAATTTCGTTAATTCTAGAACCATATATGGGGACAGTCGAGCCTGGGAAAACTTAGGGGACATTGGGGTCAGGATAATCTCTTTTCTCTTAGGTGTAGGGTGGGAGCTTACAACCTATGCCGATGATGCAAACGAATGTCTATGACCACTGAATGATACACCCAGCATGCTGGAAAGCATCAAAAAATTGGGGCTAAGCTGCCTTCTTAAATTCTTGATGGCGACCCATTACGTCCTAATTTCAAAATTGGAATCCCACTTTTTAAAAACTTCCCCTAATTCATGGTTAATAACCGTGGCTCGTAGTTGAAGTAATAAATGGACTCCCTCATTCCTCCGTTGCATTTGTTGTTTTTTGCCAAATCTTTTTCCTAAAAAGCTATTGACTAAAGATACAATGATAGCTGTAGATATGCTTTTTCCTTTACGCCAACGCTTTCCATAATTAAAATGTGATCAAGGGGTCAGATCTTAAATGTTAAATTTTTATCAACTAAATTACATATTTCAATTTAAAATTCGACCTATTGAATTCATAAAACATAAAGATTTAATATCTTAACAATTCGAGACTAAAAAAATCATGATTAGAGTGTTGCTCTTTCCTTAAATTTAAGTAATACTCGACAATAGAAAACTGTTAGCGGAGGAAAAGATCTTGGAATTGTCGGATAATGCGATGAATGTGGATTCGGCGTCGATGTGCCTGGCCGTGATATCATGGAATATACAGAGAGTAAATCTAGAAAAGCTCGAATGCTCGGATCGCGGAGGTGAGATTGCAGAAACCCTCTTTGATATATGCGAAAATGCTAAGGCTATAGGCGCGACCCACGTCATACTGGTAGTGTACGAGAACCAAACTAAGGTAAATGAAGTAACCTCTATGCTGGGATCGTTTTTAGCAAGCGCATGGAAGTGTGATGAAAGTGATATAGAGAGTGACTACGTGCAGGGACTGGGGAATGGTAGCATGTGCGAAAACATAATTGTGTTAGCAACACCAGGAACTAATATGACATGCATTGCTGATGACGGTACTTACCTAAAAATTCTGGATGAAAAATTGCAAAGTAATCTGCAAGATGTGAATGCGGCGCCGTTTGCTAGCTTGTCCGTAGACAGAAAAACGCGTAACTTCGACATGAGCAGTGATGCAGCTGCACTAATGAACGCGGTCGCCTGGATCTCGGAAGAACCATCATTCAGTGAGCAGCCGATCGATTTAATAGGCGCGATGAGGGTTGGGTATGGATCAAAAGGAGAGCAGATGGCGGAACGTGCACTACATTCCACAGGGCTTGCTTTAAGCCAACGTTATCGACCGCCGATACATGTATTGATTAATTCAGCTCCTTTCATGACATGCGCTCACTTGCCGCGCCCAAACCTAACAGAACTTAATCCAGAAGCACTTGTGGCTGCACTAGCTTATAGTGCACAAAGTGTGGGAACCAAATGGCTATCCGGGGACTTCAATATGAACGGAAGGACATTAAAAACACATCTGGACCCCCTTAACATTGGATGGTACACCTGGGAGAGCGACACTGGTACGACAGTGCGTATAAGCGGGGATGTCGGAGACCATCAATGGGATTGTGTTGCAAGACTCCACGCAGCTGTGCCAGAGGTGCATTGTGTAGCCGTTAACAGGGAAACAACAGACCATGTTGCAGTATGGTTTATTGTGGATGTGTAACGCGCCAAGTTCAATTTAAGACTCGACCTATTGGATTCAAGAAAGTTTGCTTCAGCAGAATATACTGAACAGGCTACCAATAAGCTGCCAAAAAATAATTAATTGGATAATCTCCTAAAATTAATCAAGGAATACTGCAACGAATTGGTTTGTAACTGATAATTTAACATAATATACATTATGCGAAATATGGATGTAGGCCCAAACCAGCTCAGCTATTCATACCTTTCCTATTTGCAACTCTATTATTCCCTGAACTTACAGAAGAACACTTACACCTTAAACGATATAATGACAGCAAAAATTTATTTGGCTCATTTTTGTAGTCTATATCTTCCTCAGATCCTTCTTCCTTCACACTCTCTAAAGAACTATTTTGATTATTATTCAGCGTTTTTGATTTTTTCTCTCTTTCATTTTGATTGGATGTTGCGATTGAATCATTAGTTTGAGAAACCTCACAAAGATCTTTCAGTATGGTGTCCTCGGTCACTACCGAATTATAGTCCGGGCTTAAAATATACTCTTGTGAGACTTTGTAAAGATCTTTCAGTATGGATTCGTCATTGACTATCGATGATAAAACAGCTCTAAAGCTGTGATTAACGCCCATTGCTATAGCTTTGAATTTTGGAATAGTTAATCTAATCTTTGAGTCGTTTTGCTTTATACTAGCAGGCAATTTTTTAATATGTGGAAGACATTCATTAACCCACCCGCCAATATCATTCATAATAATTGATTTTTCAATTTCTAGAGTTAAACTTAGAGCGCATTCTTTCTTAAACTCTGAACTCTTTCCAACAACACGAGTGATTGAATTAGCCTTTAACTGTAACTTACCGACCACTATTCCATCTTTATTTAATAAATATTGCATTTCAGACTTATTTTCTGTTGCGACTTTTTTTGGATTCTTTTTGTCAATCGTCCAAACTGCAGAAGCATCCAATAGGATTTGATTTTTAATTGTAGTTTGCATGTCTTCAAAAGATGATGCCATTAGTTTCTCCTACCGATTTTTTCAAAAATATGATTATTGTTAAATAATTTGGAATAAAGTGCATGTATTATACAGAGATGCCTAACAGATTTCAAGTAATAATTTGGCCCTGGGCGCAGGTTCTAACGTGTAACTACCTGCTTAAGCTGATAGCGCCGTTTTAAAGCTCCATTTTTAGACATAATTCATGCTCCAAGCCTGCATCTACGGATGCAGAAATGATTTTTCTTTGTAATTTAATGTCTTTTTTCATTTGTAATTGTGAAATAAATTCCTTCCTCACAATTTCACAGGTCTCATCTACAGTCTTTGTATCTGGAATTTTATTGCTTAATTCGTAGACCGTGAGCAGTTTTTCAATCCTTTCATGGATATCAACTTCGCATTTGTCATTTTTACCAAATTTGTTATCCTTCTTATATTTGGCACATTCTATTGCAGCAATAATAAGTTTTTTTGGTATATTTGCATCTTTTTCCCAATTATTAAATTTCCCCCTAATATACCTAACAAATACTTCAGATCCAGCCGTAAACCCCCTTTTAAGAGCTTTTCCAGCATATTTAATGATCCTTGCATAGATTTTGGAAGAAGAGAGTTTTAACAGTTTATCGACTTGTTGATCTTTAGATATTTTAGTCTCATTCTCGACTTGATTATTGACTGCCGTTCCAGAAAGAAGAAATTTTAATGACTCATCAATCCATTGTGATACCTGCTGCGACATTTGAGAATTATTTTTTCGATAGGCAGTAATAACTGAATGAGACTTGCGATCAAAAATCACTGTAATGTTATCTTGTTCGAATTTAGATACTGAGGAATTATCTTCTCTGGTAACAGTGGTTCCTTTGCCTGAATTGATTACTTTAATTACTTCTTCTTCAGAA
>JABDBK010000043.1:0-11007 GCA_013288655.1 Gammaproteobacteria bacterium
AAAGATGGACGTTTTTACCAATTTGTGCGCAAGAACCTACGGTTGCCCAAGTATCCACCAGAGTGCCTGAGTCTATGTATGCGCCTATGTTGACATAAGAAGGCATTAAAACCGTGTTTGGACCGATAAAAGCCCCTTTGCGTACCACTGCTGGCGGCACGATTCTGCTACCTGAGCTTGCGATGTTTTCGCGATCAAATTTAAGTGCGACTTTATCGTAGTATTGAGTAAACCCACCGTCTATGACTTTATTGTCATGGATCCTGAAATAAAGTAACACTGCTTTTTTAAGCCATTGATGTGTCTGCCATTGGCCATGAATTTTTTCAGCTACCCTGGCCTTACCCGTGTCTAATAAAGTTATGGCTTCAGAGATAGCGTTTTTGACATCAGCAGGCACGGTTTGCGGGGTAATGGCTGCGCGGTGCTCAAAAGCTGATTCGATGAGTGAGATTAGGGTTTGCATAAAAGATCCGTATGAATGGTTTGAAAAATGGTAAACTAAACATGCCTTAAAATCTATGCTACAATTCAGCCTTTTAATGATATGAAAGACTGTATGCAAGATTCCAAACCAAAAACTAAACCTATTACTCACGCCGCCATCGTTTATTCGCGATTATTTACCTATGTGCGCAATTATTGGCCATACCTGATCTTGGCCATGTTTGGCAGTATATTGTATTCAGGTATTGATTCCTGGTTTGTCTATTTTTTAAAACCTTTACTCAATGAGGGTTTAGTCAAGAAAAATAGTGAGTTTCTCAAATGGGCGCCTGTGTTTGTGCTGGCAGCTTTTGCGTTGCGTGGTGTTGCTACCTTTTTTTCTAACTATTTTATTGCTTATGTTTCACGTAATGTGATTATGAAATTACGGCAAGATTTATTTGCTCATTTACAACGCTTACCCGCGCGCTTTTATGATAACTCTACCTCAGGCCAAGTTCAGTCAGTACTTTTATATAGCGTAGAGCAAATTGCAAATTCAAGTGCAGATGTCATAACCTCCGCCGTGCAATCGACGTGTTATATCATTGGATTACTCATTGTGATGTTTTCAATTAGTTGGAAGCTGAGCTTGATGTATTTCATTATCATTCCTTTGATCATGGTGGTCATGCGCATGACAAGTTTACGTGTCCGACGTTTAAGTTTAGGGATACAAGACTCGATTGCTGTTTTAGCGCATAGAACGGAAGAAAATATCACAGGCTATAAAGTGGTTCGCGCCTTCGACGGTCAAACAAGTGAAATCCATAAATTTAATCAAGCTGCAAAAGAAAATCGACAGAAAGAAATGAAAGTGGTTGCAGCACGTGCCTGGAGTGTTTCGGGCGTACAAATGCTGGCAGCTTTGGCTTTATCATTGACGGTGTATATTGCAACCTTGGATATTTCAAGCGCAGTATTAACGCCAGGTGGTTTTGTTGCCATTATTGCAGCTATGATAGCCTTATTAAAACCTATGAAAGATTTAACCTCTATGCAAAATAAATTATATCGAGGTTTAGCGGGTGCGCAAACAGTGTTTGAATTGATGGATGAAAAACCTGAAAATGATCTTGGTACAAAGACACTTCAGCGCGCAAAAGGTAAAATTGAATTTTCACACGTAGGTTTTGCCTATGAAGCCAATAAACCGGTATTGAATGATATTAGTTTTACCATACATCCAGGTGAGGTGGTGGCTTTAGTGGGTCGTTCAGGCAGTGGTAAATCCACTTTAGTGAATGTTTTGCCGCGATTTTATGCTAATTTTTCAGGAAACATATACCTGGATGATTGTTCTATTCAAGAATATGGTTTAAGCGATTTGCGTCGTCAATTTGCGATGGTGTCACAACATGTGGTGTTATTCAATGACACAATTGCACGCAATATTGCTTACGGCCGTTTTGATATCGTTTCTGAAGGTGAAATTTATGCAGCCGCAGAAGCGGCTTATGCCATGGATTTTATTCGTGAACTTCCTCACGGTATTCACACTTTAATAGGTGAAAACGGTGTGTTGCTATCAGGCGGTCAACGTCAACGTATTGCTATTGCACGTGCGATTTTAAAAGATGCACCTATTCTCATATTAGATGAAGCGACTTCTGCCTTAGATACAGAATCTGAACGTTATATTCAAGCAGCGCTTGAAGTTTTAATGCGTAAACGTACGACTCTGGTGATTGCGCATCGATTATCAACGGTAGAACATGCGGATAAAATTATAGTGATGGATCAAGGCCATATGATTGAAGTAGGCAGTCATGTGGATTTATTAGAGCGTGATGGAGTCTATGCAAAATTGTATAAAATGCAATTTGGGGATGCCGAGGTGTTAAGTTAATGGATTTTTTTTATCGTCGTTCTCTCACTTTGCCAGCCATGTTATTATTACCTCTATCCTGGATTTTCAAAGTATTAGTTACTTTTCGCCGTTTTCTTTATCGTCATAAGATCATTCAATCGTTTCATTTTCCAGTGCCTGTCATTATCGTTGGGAATATTACTGTGGGTGGGACAGGCAAAACACCTTTAGTTATTTGGCTGGCGCATTTTTTAAAAACGAAAGGGTTTAATCCTGGAATTGTTACTCGCGGGGTGGGTGGAAAAAAACAAGTTTTGCCTTATCGCGTGACCAGTGAAACTGAACCTGCCATCGTGGGTGATGAAGCTGTTTTGTTAAAAGAGCGTAGCGGCTGTCCTGTGGTGGTTGGTATAGATAGAGTTGCTGCAGTCAGAGACTTGCTAGTGCATACGGATTGTAATGTTGTCATTACGGATGATGGTTTGCAACATTATCGTTTGTCACGTGATATTGAAATTGCCGTGATGGATGCAGAACGACAATTGGGTAATCGTTGTTTTTTACCCGCAGGACCTTTGCGTGAATCGCCATCGCGTTTAAAAGAAGTGGATTTTGTGGTGCAGCATGGTGCGGCACAACAAGGTGTGTTGACTATGCAGCTTGCAGGCGATCATCTTATTTCTTTAGCAGATACATCAATCAAAACATTATTGCATGATTTTGCTCATAAAAAAGTGCATGCAGTTGCGGGTATCGGTCATCCGAATCGTTTTTTTGCAGTATTAAGGGCGCAAGGATTTGAAGTGATAGAACATGTTTTTCCTGATCATTATCTTTATCGTTCCGAAGATTTTAAATTTGATGATGCATTGCCGATTGTCATGACAGAAAAAGACGCGGTGAAATGTAAATCTTTTACGGATCAACGATTTTGGTATTTGCCGGTTGATGCGAAGTTGGATAAGGTGTTTGAGGTGGCGTTGATGGCGAAGTTATCTGCGAGTTGCTCCCGTTTTACTTCTCCCATTCTGGGAGAAGCTAAGCGAGAAGCGGATGAGCGTGCTAAGCAAAAGCAGCCTGTTTCGTAGGATCCGAAAGTTGAGGTGGAGCATCGAATCTGAGGTCCTCTGCTTCTAGTTTTTCCATACTTGGTAAATTCTGGTTTGACGAAGAAAAAGATAGGTTTCTACTGCTACTACTGAAAACGGAAAACCCTGGAGTGGTAATGCTCGGAGCTGGTTTTGGTAGTGGCTCATTAAAACTTAGATCTTCCCCTGCTGTGGATATTGTTAACTTTTCATCCGAAGAGGGTATATAATCAACCGCTTTACTTTGCAGTGAGGCTGGTTCTGTAATAGGTGGCTTTTTAAACTCTGGTGATGATTGTAGTTTAGGCGAAAATTCTGTAGCAATGACATCACGTTGATACCTGGTATATTGGTTTAATTCTGTAGTAAGTCTATCTCTTAATAATTTATTATGTGAGTAATGGTAATAAGCTAAATGTTTTTGCATATTTAGTTTTTCAACATTTCGTTCAGCCTCGAGTTTTTTTGTGTCATTGATTCTGTAAACATTATACATTCCATAAACGATACCGAGTGCTAGAATAGGGTAGAGAGGAGGAAATGCCATCGGGATAACAGTAAAAGTACCTATCAGTGTAATAGTTAGAAATGGAAGCCCAAATATACCCCCAAACGCTCCGAAAAAAGCGGTAAGAAATTCTTTTAAATTTATATTGATGAAAGGAGGAAGTTTAGCTTTTGGCGCGACGAAATGAAAACTTGGGAAACAGTTATCGCGAAAAATTTTATCTTCTTTGAGTTTTTCAGCGTAGTCTTCTGCCCGTTGAATATAGTCATTTACGCTGACGGTATTGTCATTTAATATTTCTTTGCTAATTTCGTCTAGCTTATCTCTGATCTTTTTTTGACGTTTATCTGCCCCTTCGATTTCTTCTTTTCTTAATTTTGCATCTTGAATTTTCTGAAAATTTGGGTGATCTGGATGTTGGACTAAAAAATTAATATAACTATCTATTCTTCTTTCTATGATTGTTTCTTTGTCGGAGCCTGATGTTTTTCTTGTACGTTTGAGTTGCTCTAGTGCAAGCTTCATTTTTAACAACATAGCAAAAGCATTGTTGAAATCCTTTAATATTTTAACGGCTTTTAGATTTATTTCATCTTGAAGACGTTCAAGTTGATTATTGAATAGATCAATTTTTTTTATAGCATCTTTGATAGAGTTATGATACATCATAAATACTAAGCCTAGGGCAAGAAAGCCAAATCCACCGGTTAGTCCTATCATAAGTCCGGTCGAGATGGCTAAACCTGCACCGCCAACTACAGCAATAGGGGCAACAAACTTCAATAAAACTGCTATCGTATTACCTAATCCAAAACCTATCGCGGGTATGATAGAAGAGGTTAGGATATAAATTTTTTCTTTTAGGGATATAACTTTTTTGACGGGTTTTACTGCAGTTTCAGGTTTTGCTGTAGTTACTGGTTCCGATTCAGCTTTTGCTGTAGTTACTGGTTCCGAGCTAGAGTGATCAAAAAGCTCGATTTTCTTTGCTTTATATAGTTCTTCAAATGCTATAGCGTCTAATATTTGAATAGGCGGCGGAGGTGTTTGTGGTGCTGGTAATTCTTTTCCTTCGAGCGGGCTTGGCATACAATAAAATCCTCGTGCGCCCTTTTTGTAGGCGCATTCTTAATAGATTTAACACCGTATCATTCCGCGTATTATCCTAACATAATTATATTAATAAACCACAAGCAATTTTATTTCGGCATTTTGGATGAATGATGTTTGATAATTAGCCACTTACCATTTTCTTTTTCATAAACAAAGGTAAAGCGAGCGGGTATCTTCACGGTTTTTCCATGATCTGTAAATGAAAATGTATAAAGGCCCGTGTTGATCGCAGTTTCTTTATACATGCGTGTAATGAGTTTTTGCGGCGTGCAATGAATGTTTGGATGTGAAGTAAGTTTATGGAAATAAGCATCTAATCCATTATTTTCATTGATGAGAATTTTTTGAGATAAAGTCGGTAAAAGTATGGCTTTGGGAGCATAATATTGAGTGATTATTTTTGCATCGCCATGAGCTTTGCCAATGCTCTCACACCACTGATAATATGTCTCTTTAACGAGTTTTTCATCAGGGGTATGTTGGAAGGCAAGCGCATTCATACTCAATAAAACAAAAGAAAGCAGTACTACAAAACAATTAAATTTTTTCATGTGAATCTCCTCATAGTGGGTTATTTTCTATCTTTTAAAATACCGTTTTCAAAAATCAAAGTATTAGGTGCGGTAGTATTATATTTATATTCTATAATTTCTATAGTTTTTTCATTTGTTCCATTTCCTGTGTCTTGTTTTTGTATAAAGGTAGGTGCGCCGCAATTCTTTTTAATGGAATCATCGGTATCACCTATATTAATCGTTGGGCCGCATATACTGGTACTTGCGACACTTTGTGCTTGCACCGTGATGTTGATGGCTTTCTGATTCACAAAAGCGATAGACATTTGAACGGTAGGCGTAGCGCCTGCGGGTGCGCCCGATCCATTGAGGGGTTGATTGACGGTCACAAAATATTGCCATTGTTGGGGGCCTCTATAGCCTGCCTGGGATTTTTTTTCTGATGCGGGTTTGCCGCATGCTGCAGTGACTTGTTCTATACTATCGCCCGCTGCAATTTGACTGAAATTATTCGGACATACCCATGCATAAGATAAGGCGGATGTTGAAAATAATAAAAGTATGATAATAGGTTTTAACATAACATATCCTCTAATCGGTTTCAGGATTGGAATGATCGTCGCTATTTTTCGGTTTTTTATCTTTTTCCTTTTCATCGCTCGATAATAAATTAACGAGAAATTTTTTTCGTTTTTGCACGGTATCGTACTGACTGCTCACTATGCCTTGATCTTGATGTAATATACCTTCTTTTGCCCAAGGCAGCCGACGATAGTATGGCAAAGGTTCGTTCGGATCGAATAAAGGATATTTGATTATTTCGAAGTAGGGTGAATAATCGAAATCTTTGGGTGTGAACAAGTGTGGATTTCGATGAATAAGTTCAAATCCGCTTTCCTGGTCAATTTTAAGGAAAGGTAAAATAGGAAATTTTACCGATGTATACGCTTCGGCAATCAATGAAGTGCATATGCCGCTATCAAGCTCTCCGGTGCTGGTTCTAAACAGCGTTGAGCCCCAGCGTCTAGGTAAAATAGACCACGGTAACAAAAACCGTGCAAGATCAAGTAAATGTCTGACGTTATAAGGTATGCCTAATGATTTGATGACAAATGCGATGACAAGCTCTGCATCGGTAGGTGTTAAACCAATAGGTCTGCAGATACGAATATGATGATGCCGATAAGTGCTTAGAGGCGTTACTACTATACCTTGTCCTGGCAAACCTTCGATGACGACACGCAGGTTTTCGCGTTTTTTCATGTGAGTGGCAACAATTTTACGCAAATAAGGATCTTCGATGTCGTGTAAGCGTCCAATATAGATAGCAGCATGCGTCCAGGGGCTTTGTGTGATGATACGAATGACTTTGCTTACCCGACTGCGGCCTTCCACAAGAATGACATCGCCGGGTCTTACTTCATATTTCAGCCGATTAAAATCACAAGGAGGGGGTTCAACTGGCGAAGGTTCTGTCGTAAGCCAGTTGATGAATCGCTTATAAAGCCTGTTATATAAGGAAAGCGCCATAGTGTCCCTATCGTTTTTATAATGTTAATGGGCGAGCTGCTTTCTTTTGTATATTACTATAATTATTATACTCTTTTGGCTAAATGAGGGGCGTATCCTAAATAAGTTGCAGGCGTCATTTTGTACAGATCTTGCTTAACCTGCTCTGGAAGTGCCAAATCAGCAATGAATTTATGCAAAAGCTCTTGTGTTATATGTTGTCCGCGGGTGAATGTTTTCAATTTTTCATAAGGTTGTTCTATTCCATAGCGTCTCATGATGGTTTGTACGGCTTCTGCTAGAACTTCCCAATGATTATCCAAGTCAGATAAAATTGCTTCTTTATTAACCTCAAGCTTACTTAAGCCTTTGCAAGTTGCTTGATAGGCTAAAACAGAGTGGGCAATGGCAACTCCCATATTGCGTAATACCGTCGAATCCGTGAGGTCGCGCTGCCAACGAGAGATAGGTAATTTGGCAGCCATATGTTCGAATAAGGCATTTGCTATCCCTAAATTTCCTTCTGAATTTTCAAAGTCAATGGGATTTATTTTATGCGGCATCGTTGATGATCCCACTTCATGATTGATAGGTTTAAGTTTGAAATAATTCAGCGAGATATAACCCCACATGTCTCTATTGAAGTCTATCAATATAGTATTCACGCGTATTAACGCTGCAAATAATTCAGCAATATAATCGTGCGGCTCGATTTGAGTGGTGTAGGGATTCCAAATAAGACCTAATTGTGTCACAAAGTTTTTACTTAAAGCTTGCCAATCGGTTTTCGGATAGGCTGCGACAAGCGCATTATAATTGCCAGATGCTCCATTAAGTTTGCCGAGCAGAGGTATATTCATGATTTGTTCGACTTGTCTTTGTAATCTTGCAATAACGTTTGCCATTTCTTTACCCACTGTGGTGGGTGTTGCAGGTTGACCATGTGTTCTTGATAACATAGCAACATCCGCATAAGTATGTGCAAGATGTTTTAGCATCTGAATTAATTCATCGAGAGCGGGTAAAATACATTGTGTACGTGCAGTTTGTAACATGAGTGCATAAGCTAGATTATTTATATCTTCTGACGTACAACCAAAATGAATAAATTCACTGATCGCAGCGAGTTCGGCATTTCCCGCTATATGTTCTTTGATAAAATACTCCACTGCTTTTACGTCATGATTGGTGACACTTTCGATGTGTTTAATACGTAATGCGTCTTTTTCAGAAAATTGCGTGATCATGTCGTCGAGGATTTGGTTCGCTTTTTTGCTAAGAGGAGGGACCTCAGGTAATGCAGCATGTGCTGCGAGCATTTGTAACCAGCGTATTTCAACTTGCACACGATATTTCATCAGTCCATATTCACTAAAAATAGGGCGTAAATCATTGACTTTTTCAAAATATCGTCCTTCTAAAGGAGAGATAGCGGTAAGCGATAACGTATTCATATTGATATATTTTCCTTATGCTGCATTGACGATGGTTCCTCCACCCAAACATCTTGATTGTTGATAAAAAACAATGGATTGCCCGGGTGTCACAGCGCGCTGTGGATTCATAAATTCAATGTTGTATTGATTTGCATGGCCTGGTGTGATGATACACGCTTGATCAGCTTGGCGATAGCGTGTTTTTGCAAATGCGGTTAATGGAAATTGCAATGGTAATCCATTGATCCAATGAACTTGTTCTGCAATGAGTGTAGCTGTATATAAAGCAGGATGCGTATGTCCTTGTGTGACAATTAAAGTATTGTCTTGCAGACGTTTTGCAACCACATACCATGGAGCATCACCCGCATCTTTTCGGCCGCCAATTTTTAAACCTTGGCGTTGTCCTATCGTATAAAACATAAGTCCATCATGTTGGCCTATGATTTTATCTTCAAGATCCCTAATATTTCCTGGCTGTGCAGGTAAAAAATCATTTAAAAATGTTTTGAATTTACGTTCGCCAATAAAACAAATTCCAGTGCTGTCTTTTTTTCGATAATTATGAAAACCTGCTTCTTGAGCTATGTCGCGCACCGTTTTTTTGCATAATTCGCCAATAGGAAAAAGACTTTGTGATAATTGGGTCTTGTTAAGTGCATGCAAAAAATAACTTTGGTCTTTATCAGGATCTAAACCTTTTAATAAATACGTTTGATCAAGGATTCTTGCATAATGACCTGTTGCAATAAAATCCGCGCCGCGTTGTTTAGCGTAATCTAAAAATGCTTTAAATTTAATTTCTTTGTTACATAAAATATCCGGATTGGGGGTGCGGCCTGCTTTGTATTCTGCTAAAAAATGCGTAAATACCCGCTCCCAATATTCCGCAGCAAAGTTCACTCTGTGTAACTCTATATCGAGTTGGTCGCAAACCGCTTGAGCATCTGCCATGTCGATGCTTGCAGGACAATAGGTGTCTGTGTCATCCTGTTCCCAGTTTTTCATGAAAACGCCTTCCACACGATGGCCTTGTTGTTTGAGTAATAGCGCAGCCACAGAGGAATCAACTCCTCCGGACATGCCTACGATGATGTGTTTTTTTTGTGCTCATTTTCAGGAAGTACTAGTCAAAATTAAGTCGCAAGTTTATCATTGCTTGGCTTTTCTGTAAAACGTAGAGGTTAATGTGGATACAAAAATTGCAGGCGGTATTTTGCTTATCGTAGGTACATCCATTGGCGGCGGCATGTTGGCTTTGCCTATGGTGACAGCAGAATTGGGTTTTTTCAATTCAACCATGATGTTAGTCGCAACATGGGCTGTGATGACGACAAGTGCTTTACTGATGATGGAAGTGAACCTTTGGTTTCCCTCGCGTAACAATATTATTACCATGGCAAAAGAGACGTTAGGGCAATGGGGTGCTTTGGTAGCCTGGATCAGTTATTTGTTATTACTTTATGCTTTAATGACAGCTTATGTTTCAGGTGGTGTAGCACTTTTTGATGAAATAAGCGGGTGGTTTTCCATGCATTTGCCATTATGGTTGAGTGCAGTGTTATTTATTCTTATTTTTGGATATATCGTTATTAAAGGCATTAAACCCGTTGATTATGTGAATCGCCTATTAATGCTGACCAAATTGGGTTCCTTATTTTTATTAATTTTCATGACATTCCCTTATTTGAAATTAGATTCTTTGACAAATGGCAGATTGTATTGGATGACATCTACCATCACTGTGATGCTGACATCGTTTGGTTTTGCTAACATTATTCCGAGCTTGCGAAGTTATTTTAATGATGATGTGAAAAAATTACGTCTTGCTGTTTTGATAGGCAGTTTAATTCCTTTAACTTGTTATATTTTATGGAATTTTGTCATTCTTGGAACCTTGCCGCGAGAAGGTGAGGGTAGTTTGACTTTTTTAATGGCTGGCGGAGGATCTGCGACTGATTTGTCGATTGCATTGAGTCATTTTTTAAAGAATCCCTCTATCACAGTGTTGGCACATTTATTTACTGTCATTTGTATATTGACGGCATTTTTAAGCTGTTCCTTGGGATTGGTAGATTTTTTGTCGGATGGCTTGAAAGCGGAAAAGTCTCGTTATAAGAGCGGATTGGCCTATGGCTTAACTTTTTTACCTCCGTTAGGCATCGTATTATTTAAACCTGGCGTTTTTATTCAATCATTTAGTTATGCGGGTATATGTGCGATTGTTTTAGTGGTGTTGTTGCCTGCACTGATGGCTTGGAGCGGGCGTTATCGTAAACATTATTCGACTGATGCGCATTATCAAGTGATGGGCGGCAAATGGCTTTTGAGTTTGATTATGTTAATCGCCTTGATTGTGTTGGTTTTGAGTTTATGGAATATGCATAAATAACTTATTGTGACTTCAACGATGCGTTGATACCATAACGCTCTTTTCTATCCTTGCAAAGGAATTTTTGTATGAGCTACCAACACATTAAAATCCCCGTCCACGGGCAAAAAATTACCGTTAATGCTAATCAATCATTAAACATCCCGGACC
>JABDBK010000043.1:11046-15366 GCA_013288655.1 Gammaproteobacteria bacterium
ACATAGAAGGCGACGGAATTGGGGTGGATATTACGCCTGTGATGATAAAAGTCGTCGATGCGGCAGTGAAAAATGCGTATCACGGAAAACGCAGCATTCATTGGATGGAAGTTTATGCCGGCGAAAAAGCAACTAAAATTTATGATAAAGATACGTGGCTGCCTAAAGAAACTTTAAATGCGGTAAAAGATTATGTTGTTTCTATTAAAGGCCCTTTAACGACACCTGTAGGCGGTGGTATTCGTTCGCTGAATGTGACATTGCGCCAAGAGTTAGATTTATACGTGTGTTTGCGTCCTATACGTTATTTTCCTGGAGTTCCAAGCCCAGTCAAAGAACCCTGGAATACTCATATGGTGATTTTTAGGGAAAATTCTGAAGATATTTATGCAGGTGTTGAATGGGCTGCAGACAGTCCTGAGGCAAAAAAAGTCATAGCATTTCTACAAAATGACATGCATGTCAAAAAAATTCGTTTCCCTGAACATTGCGGGATTGGCATCAAGCCAGTTTCAAAAGAGGGTACGGAACGTCTAGTCAGGAAAGCTATACAATATGCCATTGATAATGATAAAAGTTCGGTGACTTTGGTGCATAAAGGTAACATCATGAAATTTACCGAAGGTGGTTTTCGTGATTGGGGATATACCTTGGCAAATCAAGAGTTTGGCGCCAAACTTTTGGATAATGGCCCTTGGCATGTGATGAAAAACCCGAAAAATGGCAAGGATATCGTGATTAAAGATGTGATTGCAGACGCATTTTTACAACAAATACTTATTCGACCTGCTGATTATAGCGTTATTGCCACGTTAAACCTTAATGGAGACTATATCTCAGATGCCCTAGCCGCACAGGTAGGCGGCATAGGAATCGCACCAGGAGCTAATTTAAGCGATACCGTAGCTATGTTTGAGGCAACTCATGGCACTGCACCAAAATATGCAGGCCAAGACAAGGTCAATCCAGGTTCTTTAATATTATCGGCCGAAATGATGTTACGGCATATGGGATGGCATGAATCAGCGGATCTTATTATCAAGGGGGTAGAGGGCGCTATTGCGGCTAAAAAGGTGACTTATGATTTTGCCCGATTGATGGAAGGTGCTAAAGAAGTCTCCTCCTCCACCTTTGGTAGCGTAATTATTGAACATATGATATGATGCCCACCTTCAACAATCGCCTGTATATAAACAGGCGGTTTTGTCTTAAATTTGTCCTATAATTGATGGTTTTACGCATTATCACGTGCTAAGTGAAAATAATGCCCATTTTTGTGCAATATATTTTCAACTTTTGTGACGAATAACGTAGATTTTTTTCTGAAATAGGGAAAAAATGGTAGTTATAGGCTATAGATTAGGTATGGGGTATGAATAATATTGAACAGTTGGAAAGGTATAAAACGGGGCCGGTGGTAGAGGAAGTAAAGCCCACTTTAAAGGAGCCATCGTTATATAAAGTAATTATGCATAATGATGATTTTACGCCTATGGAGTTTGTGATTGCGGCACTTGAAGTTTTTTTTCATATGGAAAGAGCTATTGCAACGAGGATTATGCACGAAGTTCATAGGACTGGAAAAGCGATTTGCGGCATATACAGCAGGGACATAGCAGAGACGAAAGTTGATAAAGTGATAGAATACGCACGGAGGCATGAGTATCCTTTGCTGTGTAGTATAGAGGTGACCTAACGCTATCTGGAGGTGTGCCATGCTAGACAAAGAGCTTGAGTACACTTTGAATTTGGCATTCAAAGAAGCGCGTGCAAAACGTCATGAGTTTGTGACAGTGGAGCATTTGCTGATTGCTTTATTAGAAAACTCTGCTGCTGTTGAAGTTTTAAAAGCATGTGGTGCCAATATTAGTCATTTGCGTAGTAATCTCACCGAATTTATTGATCGTACGACACCCATTATTCCAACTCATATTCATGATAGAGATACTCAACCGACATTAGGTTTCCAGCGCGTTTTACAACGCGCTGTTTTTCATGTTCAATCATCCGGTAAAACAGAAGTGACTGGCGCAAATGTTTTGGCGGCTATCTTTAGTGAACAAGAAAGTCAAAGTGTTTATCTTATACGACAAGAAAACGTCAGTCGTCTCGATGTCATCAATTATATTGCACATGGTTCTACAAAATCGCGCGCACCTTCTCGTGATGGAGAACAATTTGGTGGTCATTACATGGAGGAGAGTGAAGCGGACCAAGCAGGTGAAGCAGGGGGCAGCCCGCTCGAACAATACACAACGAATCTTAATGCGCGCGCAAAATTAGGCATGATAGATCCCTTGATAGGTCGTGAAGATGAAGTAGAACGTACTATTCAAATTTTATGCCGCAGACGTAAAAATAATCCATTGCTCGTGGGTGAAGCAGGCGTTGGGAAAACCGCGATTGCTGAAGGTTTAGCCCGATTTATTATTGAAAAAAATGTTCCCAGTGTGCTTGAAGATGCCGTGATTTATTCATTAGATCTTGGAAGCTTATTAGCAGGAACAAAATATCGCGGTGATTTTGAAAAACGATTAAAGAGTGTATTGCATCAGTTGAAGGCGCAGAAAGGTGCTATTTTATTTATTGATGAAATACATACGATTATCGGTGCAGGTGCTGCATCGGGTGGTTTGATGGATGTATCGAATTTAATTAAACCTTTGCTTGCATCAGGTGATTTAACTTGTATAGGATCGACTACTTATAAAGAATATCGCGGTATTTTTGAAAAAGATCATGCACTGGCTCGCCGTTTTCAAAAAATTGATATCAAAGAACCTTCAGTTGATCAAACCATTGAGATTCTAAAAGGATTACGTAGTCGATTTGAAGCTCACCATAATCTTAAATACACGGATGAATCGTTAGAAGCTGCTGCCAAATTAGCAGCACGTTATATTTCAGATCGTCGTTTACCTGATAAGGCGATTGATTTGGTCGATGAAGTGGGTGCTTATCAATATCTGATTCCTGAGCCAAACCGCAAAAAAGTGATAGAAGCCATTGATATAGAAAAAGTTGTTGCGAAAATAGCACGTATACCAGAAAGAAATGTTTCTATTTCCGATAGAGAGTTGCTGAAAAATTTAACTCGTGATTTGAAGATGATGATTTTTGGTCAGGATGACGCGATTGAGACATTGGGGGCCGCAGTAAGACTTGCTCGCTCAGGTTTGCGTGATCCTATCAAACCGATAGGATCATTTCTTTTTATTGGACCGACTGGCGTTGGTAAAACAGAAGTATGTAAACAATTGGCAAAAATACTCGGTATAGAACTCGTTCGTTTCGATATGTCTGAATATATGGAACGTCATACGGTGTCGCGTTTAATTGGCGCACCTCCAGGATACGTAGGTTATGATGAAGGTGGTTTATTAACGGAAGCTGTGACTAAGCATCCTCATTCAGTAGTGTTATTAGATGAAATTGAAAAAGCACATCCGGATGTTTACAATTTATTATTGCAAGTGATGGACCATGGTACTTTAACGGATACTAATGGACGAAAAACAGACTTTAGGCATACTGTTTTCATTATGACATCTAACGCAGGCGCTGATATTTTTGATAAAAATGCAATAGGCTTTACCACGGATGATAGCGGCCCATCGGATGTTGTGACGGCCATCAATAAAGTATTTTCACCGGAATTTCGTAATCGTCTCGATGCGATTATTCAGTTTAAAGCACTCGACACACGGACCATTTTGCATGTTGTCAATAAGTTCCTGATGGAATTGGAAATTCAGCTAGAGCCAAAACATGTGGTATTAGAAATTGATGATGAAGCACGAGCATGGCTGGCAAGTCATGGTTATGATAAAAAAATGGGTGCAAGACCCATGGCTCGCTTGATACAAGAACAAATTAAACGACCTTTGGCGGAAGAGTTATTATTTGGTAAATTGCACCAGGGCGGTCATGTGCTAGTGACTGTAGATAAAGGAAAGCTTAAGTTTGCCATGGGCGAGCTTGAAGGGAATAATGTTAGATAATACGATTTCTCATTACATAGCCGCGATGGATTCGCGGCATTTTTTTAATTTGAAAATGTCAACAGTTTCACTCTGCAAATCATTCTTAGTTTCATCAGCGGTGCCTCGATTTTGCATAAAATATTTCCCCTTAGTATATATTTTTTGGCAAGTATAAATAAAAAATGAGATATCTCAATACCGTAAATTTACGGTATTGTAAAATTGCTGTTCTAATATTATTCTTTAGCCAAATTTTGAATACCAAAACGAGTGAAATATGCGAACGCAGCCTTTACTATTACAATCTGGTGAATCCAAGCAAGCTGCTCAACCTGAG
>JABDBK010000044.1 GCA_013288655.1 Gammaproteobacteria bacterium
ATTGATTTCATATTGCTTAGAGGGAATATTTTTCCACCATGCGTGTTAATTGTATTTTCCAGAGAGATCAGCGTGGCCTTATTTGTGACGCTAGATCTATATTTATTGTTAATTGCAGCATCTATATGTGTATCGGTAACAATACCATTCAAACTTTGAATAGTGTTAATAGAGGTACCTGAAAACATAGAGATTTGAGCAGATTCAAAATAATTAATATGATAACTACTATCTGTTATAATTTCATCTCCTGGATTAGTCGAAACTAGAATGGCCACCAGATTTGCCATGGTTCCAGAGGGCATAAATATTGCTGCTTGAGTCCCAAAATAATTTGCACAATAGGATTCCAATTCATTTGTTGAAATGCTCTCTCCATAGCAATCATCTCCGCCGTCGCCTCTTAAAATAGAATCCATCATTTCTGAAGATGGTTTCGTAAATGTGTCACTTCTTAAGTTAATCATGTTCAAGCTCCTTTCAAATTAAGTAAAAAATATTGTTACCTTTCATCTTTATTATATTTGCTTGAAAAAGATTTTCTTTCCATACGTAAAATTACTGCAAAATTGAAATAAAGGGTTCTTGTTTCATTTACCGTAATATTACGGATACCAGGGAGCAATAAAGTTTGCCATTCTAACATCAAGGTCGAAATAAAACTTTGATACAGGAGCTGAAAATGATTATGCAAAATCAAATGGAGAGGTTGGAGCCAAAGAGAGATAAATACAATATAGTATTATCCAACATTTTAGCATATCTAGACAATAAAGAGATGATTGCTTTAGAAAATTGCTCTGTTGTATTGAGGGAAGAATTACAAAAACAAAGACTAGGAAAATTATCCACTAAAAAAGTTCTGATTGCTTATGGTGGGGGGAAAGATAGTTCTTACATGTTAACTTATGTTAGAGCCATTCAATTATTAATTCTAAAAAAATATGGCGAAACTTTTAAAATACGCATATGCACGAATCGCCAAATGGGCATGATAAAAGCTGTTATGGAAAATATTCATAGTGTTTACATGGCACTTGGACTTTATGAAGATCGATATTCAGAAATGTTTTTGATTGATGCACATGAAATAACTCCCTTTGATAAAGATCTACCAATTTCAAATACCGTTAAAGAAATAAGTAGAAAGGAAGTGTTAATGAGTGGGCATCGTTCGCAGGGAGATGGTAGGCCTACTTTTTGTAATGCATGCAATTTAAGCATGGTGAATTCTTTTGGAATCACTGCCTGGTATGAAGGTGGGGTTGATATGGTTATTACAGGAGATTCTAAAAAGGAACTTCGTGATTATTATATCTGGGTGAAGCGTTTGTCTTTAAAGTTGGGAGATCAATCAAATGCTGGGAGAGGGTTTGATGAATTCTTACACTCCATGAATTATATTTCCGAAAAGTATTTCCGAGAAACATTTGGAGAAAATGCAGATCAAGAGGTTCAGAAAAGAGCAATAAGTATTAATACGGATAAAATCAAAGCACCCACATTTTTTTCAATTTTTGACTACACAAGCTACGATGCAGGAGATCATTGGGAGTTATTAACAGATTTTCTTGGATTCCAATTCGATAGTATTGCTTTTAGTTTCTCAGAAACTGATTGTGCAAATCCAGCACTGATGGCTCATCTAAGAGGCCTTAAATCTGAAAAAATACGTCAAAAAAATTATGCAGACGGGATTGCCGAGTATTTATCTTTAGCAATAGAGTTAATGAGAAAAAAGAATTTCCCAAAACAACTGATAGAAATAGCGATTAAAAGATATGAAGGTGAAAAAGCAATCTCTATCATGCGAAACAAGATGCAAGAATATTCTAAAGAATGCTTTGATTTAACAGAAGAGCAGCTTGTTTGTATGGTGTATTCACCATTTATAGATAATGGTGTTAGGTTGGGGTCTTACTTGGCACAAGAACAACCAAAACTAGTGCCATTTTATAATGAAATACATTCTATTCTTTCAGATAATATATCAGATAGTTCAAACGAAAATCTTTTAGAAAAATTATTCGAGATTAGCGGTTTAACCTTGTCTGAAATGCAAGCATTATATTCTCAAAAAACATTAACATTGGCTGACAAGAGTTCTGTTGTTAGCATGATATTAAAAGATGATCCACACAAAAAGATAATAGAAACGAGGCATGAGTTAAATGGTGAATTGGTGAAAGAAGTGATTTCAGGGCGTTAATTTTAATCAAGTAATTATATAAGGAGACATGCGATGAATAAGTTTATGGTAGCCACAGTTAGAAAGGTTGTGGGGCTGAATATGTCCGTACAGCTTTTAATAATTTTAATTGCAACTATTCTATTTGGTGATTTGCTCCCCATGGGTGTAAAGTCTTTCTTTTTCAGTACAAGTGTTTTTCTGAAAGAATGCCTGCTTTTTGTGTTGCCAATAGTAATTTTTGGCCACTTGTTTTCATGCCTAATAAATATACAAAGTAAAAAAACACTTGCTTTGATGTTTTTATTATTTGGCATAATCTGTGTTTCAAATTATTTCTCAACCTTGGTTGCATATTCAATTGGGATTTTTAAAATAACCAACATGAATCTGGTCGGGGTCGATTTGGGACTAAAAAGTGAATTATTACCTCTTTTCAGTTATAAGCTCCCGCAATTATTGTCTAATCAACAGGGGTTAATTTTAGGGCTATTGCTTGGCAGTATTTTTTCATTCTTCCCTAATAATAGGGTTTCTAAATATAGTGATGGTTTGCAGAAAGTAAGCAACTTTTTTATTGAAAAGTTTTTTATCCCACTCTTGCCAGTGTTTTCATTTGGATTTATTTTGAAAATGCAACATGATGGAGTTCTTGATCAAATAGTAAAGACATCTTTGCCATTAATTTCAATAATAGTTGCCACAAGTATTGTCTATTTGTTGTTTCTGTTTTCGGTCGCAGCAAACTTTAATTATAAAAAATTTATTTCATACCTTAAAAACGTGCTTCCAGTAGGAATAATGGGTTTTTCGACTATGTCTAGTTTGGCAACAATGCCTCTTACATTAAAAGCCGCTGAGAAAAACACTAACGATGTTGATGTTTCAAGGCTCGTGATTCCTACCGCATCTAATGTCCATTTGGTTGGTGATAGTATAGCAATTCCGTTAGTTGCACTATCACTTTTATTGGGCTTTGGAAATGAATTTCCATCATTTGCTGTGTACAGTTTGTTTGCCATATATTTTGCATTAGCAAAATTTTCAGTTGCAGCGGTTCCGGGTGGCGGCATATTAGTTATGTTGCCTGTTCTTGAACAGTATTTGGGTTTTACAGACGAAATGTTAAACATAATAACTGCTCTGTATATTGTGTTTGATCCGGTAGTAACCGTCATCAATGTCTTAGGCAATAGCGTATTAGTAATTTTAATTGCGAAAATGTTTAAAAAATTATCATTAGTAAAGAAATATTTAGGGTTAATGATTGCTAACTTTGGAATCAAAGCAAAATATTTTTTGAAAAGAGTGTAAATGAATTTTTAATCAGGAGTATATTTAGATGAACATTCAGAAAGATGTATTTGTTCAGATCGGCGCTACCAGGGATGGCCTTGATTATTATTTAGATTGTGCAAGAGAACGCAACTTGCATTCCATTTTAATTGAAACTCCACACTATCTGTCTTTGCGCAAAGATTTGTCTCGACGCAAATTTAACACAGAGATAGCACTAGAAAACCCTTCTGACATCAAAAGTGTTGTCAATGCATTAAAAGGGGTTAAGAATAACATCGCTCTAATTTTGCCTGGATTTGATTGTTATGTTTCAACCACCTATGCAGTTTCGAAGGCGCTAGAAGTGCCTCCTTACAGATCTGAAGTGGAAAAACACTTTTCGCCACCCAATAAAGATGAGCAGAGAACAACACTTAGAAATCTGGCACCAAATGTATCGCAGCCAAATTTCCAAGTCGTGAGCAGAACTTCCAAAAACTATATTGATAAGTGGTTTGGATTTCCATTGGTTGTTAAACCAATCAATGGTGCAGGAGGGTTAGGGGTCCACTTGGTTAATAATGAACAAGAATTAATAAAGTCTTTAGAATTAATTTTTGGGTTGAATAACTATAATGGCGTTCAATTTGATAAGGTTATTATCGAAGAATATGTTCGAGGAACAGAAATGTCAATTCAAGGCATATGTTTCAATGGATTGCCAATTGTTTTAAGTTTCTGTGAAAAGGTAATTAAAGTAGATGAAGTGAAACCAGCGGAAAGCATAAAATGCTTTAGGGAAGCGGGACATGTTGCTATTCCTGGCAATCAGTTGCCCGAAGATTTATATGAATTTGTTAAATCATCAGTGGCTGCCTTTAATTATTATTCTGGCCCTTTTCATATAGATTTTGTTATCTGTAATGGAAAGCCATTTTTTTTAGAGATGGGTTACCGTCTTTCAGGGGGGGCAATAGTAGAGCTGGTAAAAAAATTAACGAATATTAATTGGGCCGAATTAAGTTTTTCCAGTTATTTGAAGGAAAAGATCCCTGAAAGCTATTATTTGGCAGAGCCTCGTTTTAACTGTATGGGGCTTGCAACCGTTCAAACAGAATCCGCTTTACGGATTGCAAATAGTTTGAAAGAAAGTGGGGAAAAGATTGATGTGCAAAAAATAAATACCAACATTTGTGAAATTGCCAAACAAAAACCATTATCTACAAAATTATCTGCAGATATGGCAAGGCATGGTTCTGGAATGGGTAAATTATGGATAAACGGTAATTCTTCTAAGGAAGTTTTAGATTTAATTAAAATGTGTCAGGGCATAAATTAAGCAATAAGGAAAAACCATGTGCAGATTAGTGATGGCGTTGGGAAAATTTTCGATAGAAAAGCTTGTGGATGCTGCTATTGGAATGAGTGAAGGTAGGTTATCAGATCATGATGGGCCACTTTTGAAACATATTAATGGATGGGGGGCAGTTTGGCGAGATCGAAACTCACCTACTGGGATCTCAGTTTATCGAAATGTAGGACAAATAGATCTGAATGTTGCGAAGGAAGTTTTACAAAATGTTGATACAGACTTCTTAGCCATTCACATCCGTCATGCCACAGTGTCTAAAAACGTGGGGATCAATTTTGTTCACCCTCTGAACTCATCATCACATCAGATCCAATGGTATATGATGCATAATGGTTATTTGCCAACGATTCATGAAAAACTCAATATGAATGAATCTGTATTTGATACACAAGAATACTATGACTATATTTTGCCTAAAAATTTGGACTTCTTAAACGGAAGCGAAATTATTTCTAAACTGAATCATTTAAAAGTTGGTGGAACTTCAGCAAATGCCATTATCGTTAACCCCTCAAAAATATATGTGATCCACTGGTCTATGCCAGATATTTCTTCTCCCAAATACTTTACGCTAAATACGACATATGATGATCGTGCTTTGTATATATCATCTGAGATGAGGCCTGAAATAACTAAGATTGAAAATTGGAAACCTTTAATTCATTCAAAGGTACATGAATTCTTATTGCCTCAAAAGGCTATGGATAAAGATTTTTTATTGAAATGTTACAGGGGGTTATATGAGTAGTTCATTTGTTGAAGCTAAAAAAATGTCTTCAGAGATTTACTGGAAAAAATTGGTGGTACATAAAGGTGATTCTTTAGGAAAGAAAGCACTGCATGATTTGATAAATGGGAAGTATTCGGTCATCGTGTTAAAGGATTACTTATCATCATCAGATTTGTTAGAGATCAAAGAAAAAATTGCTACTCTTAGGGCTCGAATCGAGGTAAAAGAGTATTCAAATGGTGCTTTAACCACTTTTGGAAGCTATTTGGCAAAGCATTTAAATTCATTGGAAAACTATTTTAACAAGGCAAAAGAAACAGATCTTTTGTTTGATCCCGATAATGATCTTCGTGTTAAAGTAAGAGAATATTTGTGCCAAGTCTTTTCTTTATCATCTTTAAATGTAGCTGCTGAGCAGACCGCGGAATATTCTCCAGCTGTTGTTCGACTGCATGCTAATGGAGTCTCAAATCCTTTGCACAATGATCTTATTATGCGTGATGCAGACCATACTAACCTAGTGCTTAGAAAATTGATAAATCAACTAAGTTGTATTGTTTGTCTTCAAGAATGTGATAGAGGGGGTGAGTTAAAAAATTATTATAAGCGTTGGGATCAGATTGATGAAATCTATAAAATTCCTGGAAATGGATTAGGTTACGACAGTAAGGTTATTGAAAATACACCTTGTAGTGTTTTTAAACCGAGTGAAGGTGATATTTATATTATAGATCCCACTTATTATCATGAAATTTGTAAGGTGTTTGGGAAAACCAGAATAACTCTGGGTTTCTTTTTCGGATTCTTTGATTTGAGCTTTGAACATGGCGTTGCCTGGAGCTAGTTTAGATCAAGGAATATTTGTATGTTAAATGTTAAAATTGTAATTAATTGGAGGATGTCATGAAAATTTTTGAAGAAATGGTTGCAATGCTATCCAAGCATAATGTAGTAACTAGAGTTGTTGAACATGCGGCTGAAGGTAGGTGTGATGCTATCTCCAAAATAAGGGGGAATAAGCTTTCACAAGCTATGAAGGCGATTGTTATTAAGGCTCAGATCACAAAAAAAGATAGCAAGTATTTTCTTGCTGTTTTACCAGGTGACAGGGCCATTAATATGGATGCAATCAAGAATTATAGTAAGGCAACTAAAATTTTCTTTGCTCCGGCAGAGAAAGCCAAGATATTAACAGGGTGTGAAATGGGGGCTGTTCCACCATTTTCCTTTAATTCGGATCTAAAGTTAATTGTCGATCCCTCTATTAAGGAAAATGAAGAGATAGTATTTAATGCTGGTTTATTAGATCGCTCAATCTTTATGCAAACTAAAGATTATATTGCAATCTCTAATTTATCTTGGTTAGACTTTAGTAAAGTTGATCCTTCCAATACTTCTTCTCTCACCGAGGTTAAAGAAAAAGCTGAAGGAGATGAACTGAGCAAGGTAACAGCCACGTTAGAGGCATTATCCAGCTCTGTCTCAAAACAGGATATAGACAAAACGACCCAATCGACAGGAACTGGGTCTGTTTTATTATTATCTAACCCCTTTAACCAAGCAACAAGCATGTCAGGCTCATCTTCAGATGTGGCTAAAGACGAAGTACTTTCAAAAAGTAACTCTTTAAGCATGTAGCTATTATTGAATCGGGCACTATTTTAATAGAATAGTGCCCGATTTATTATTGACAGAATTTTATGGAGATATAAATGTTAATTAACAAACAACGATTACATTTCTATGGGCTTTTCTTAATTTTATTATTCGTTATATTATCTGCTGGTAAAGAGGTTTGCATTGGAAACTTGGTTCAAAAAATAGATCCGTTTTTTTTGAATAGTTTTTGTTTTATCTTGGTTACTCTTGCATTTTACCTAAAAATATTTTTTAAAGCTAAGCATCGATTTTCTTTTTCCGCCTCACTCAGAAAAAACGCTAGTAACTTTATTTTTTTGAATATTAGTACAATGCTATTTTGGACCAGCTCATTTTTTGGTTTACAATATCTAGAACCTTCGATAGGCCACTCTATTAGTACAGCGATTGGCCCTATTATCACAATGTTTTGGCTTTATGTTAAAGAAAAGCAGAGGCTACAATTTTCAGAAGTTACGATTGCCTTTTTTATTTTAGGGATCATCTTATATATGTCTATTATTTCTTTATTAGGAAAAACTGGCATTGGACATATTTCTCTACACAATGTTTTATATGGAATTATAGCTTTTTTTGTTGCAGGAGGATCTATAGTTGGGAATACCATTTTCTCAAAAAAACTAGGAAAAGCAAATGTCCCAGCAGATTTTGTTTTGGCAGGACGCTTTTATTTGCTAATTTTAGTTTCATTTTCTTTATTTCTATTTACTAATGCTGAGTTTCAATTTAATATAATAATTGAAGAATTTCCCCGGGTGATTTTACTAACATTCTTTGGGATTGCAATCCCACTTTTCATATTACAAAAAGGAATAGAAAAAACAGATCCGCTTTCTACATCGTATATTATTTTAATTGGACCTATCTTTACTTATATTTTTCAAATATTTGATTCGAGGCTAGTTCCATCAAGTACTTCCCTGCTTAGCATTTCATTAGTTATCGTTTTAGTATTATATTTAGTTAAAAAAAGATACTACTCTTCAATTCAAAGAGTGTCGTAGCGTCATTTAAAAAAGTCGGGTTTCAGGGAAAAAATTTTAAACTTATTTTTATTGAATTTGATTAAAGAGCCAAAAAGACATATTATTAAATTATAAGTTAAAGTAAGGTCCTTTTTTAAGTTTATTAACTTCTAAGTTAAAGTTAGATCTTGTCTTTCCTATTTTAAAGGCATAATATTGCTACGCATTTTGTATATAAAAAATAATAATTGTTGGTTAAAAAATTTCAGGGGAATGATGTGAGAAAATTATATTAAATGGACATTAAAGGAGCTTGCAGCACTATATGTATAGCAACACCACCTTTCTTCCTACCTTAGCCGAAGAAGCAGATATTGATATTGATTTCTCGGAACCATTCTCTGAACATGATCTTGCTTCACAAAATATAATTTCTACCACTATAAATAAAAACACAATCCATAAAATTGCTAAGACCTTGAAAACATTTATTCCAACATCAGAAAAAATGGATGAGTTAATACAGAGAATTATTATTATTATTGCTCAACTACAGTTTGAATTAAGTACTGCTTCAACTATAGCGCAGGGACTTAGGGAAGAAGATGAGTTATGCTGGTGTTTATTGATTATTATAAAAAGTTCCGGCACCTCTTATAGAAATATTCCAAATATAGAAATAACAGCGGGAAGAGCAATGACTCTTTTGAATAAGGCTAAAAAGCCTTTTTCAGGGATGGATTTATCTGGGATAAGAGTTATTGGAGCCAATTTGAGTTATGGAATATTTGATGGAACTCAATTTCAAGAGGCAAACTTACAGGATGTGAAACTACAAGGGGCTTGGTTAAACAATACTAATTTTACCAAAGCAATGATGGAAGGGGTTACTTTTGGAGAACTGCCCTATTTAAGTTTTACAAAAAATTGTACTGATTGTCGCTATTCACAGGATGGCCAATGGTTGGCAGTAGTAGCTGAGGATAATATTTTTTTATATGATGCAACCACTTATGCAAAGATTCGAATTTTTAAAATAAGGAATGAAGAATTTGAGGATATTATTTTTAGTGTTGATGGAAAGCAACTGCTATCTAGTAGCAGTATCGCTGGAAGTCAGAAGTATAATATTCGGTTTTGGGAAATTGAGACGGGTGTCTGCAAAAAAACCTTGCAAATCTTTGAGCAAGAAGATCCCAGCAAAGGTTCTATTCGAGATATTGCCTTAAGTCCTAATGGGAAATTATTAGCATCCGCAAGTTTTGATCATGTTAGATTATGGGATCTCAAAAATGATACTTGTCAAAAAATTTTAAAGGGTGCTCATACTGTTGACTTTAGCCCCGATGGAAAATTATTAGCAGCAGGTCGTTGGAATAATATCTGGCTTTGGAACATTCAGAATGGTTTTTGTCAAAAAGTTTTAGAGAGTAGCAATATCAATTGTATTAATTTTAGCCCAAATAGCCAATTATTAGCATCTGCCAGTGGCGATGAGGACGAAGATGATGATTATATAGTTCAATTATGGGAGGTAAAGACTGGTACTTTGATTAAAACCTTTTATGGTCATTTGTCAATTGTTAACATCGTTGTTTTTCATCCTAATGGCCAACTATTAGCTTCTGGTAGTCAAGATGGGGCTATTCGTCTTTGGGACATAACAACAGATATACCACTTAGAACGCTAGATGGGCACGTAGAAGGCGTTCTTAGTCTTGCGTTTCATCCTAAAGGGCGACTATTAATATCGGGGGGAGGATATGATAAAACGTGTAGGATATGGGACATGCAACAAGGAGTTATCTCTACTAGAGCTTATATAGGAAACACCAAAGCAATTGGGTTGCTTACACTACATCCTAGAAACCGAAACCTTATCTTAGCAGGAAGCGGCGACACAGCTAGTCAGTTATGGGATGTGCGAAGGGGTATGCTTCTTAGAACGTTGGAAGGAACGCTGGGAGAACATTTAGGCATCAGTTATAATCATGAAGGGCAATTATGGGCACTAACAAAAGATAAGAATATTGTGCTTTTAACTGATGATTATAATAGTTATCGAAAAAAATTAACCGTCACTCCAACTCAAGAGTTTAGGAGCATTGCCTTTAGCGTTACAGATGAATATATGGCATTAGGCACTCAAGATAATACTATTGAAATTTGGGAATGTGAAAATAATACACGTAAAAGAATTTTAAATGGTCATACAGCTACTATTGACTGTATTGTCTTTCATCCAAACAATCAACTTTTGGCATCAGGAAGTTGGGATAATAGCGTTAGGCTTTGGACAATAAAAGATGGTCTGTGTCTAAAAATTTTGACAGCGCATACATCGGGCATTGAGTGTATTATCTTTAGCCCGAATGGTCAATTTTTAGCGTCTGCAGGGCATGATACCAACGTTAGGCTTTGGGATGTTGAGAGTGGTGATTGTCTGAAAGTCTTGAGAGGGCATGAAAAGGATGTTTTTACAATTGCGTTTGATCCTGAGGGGTGGTTATTGGCCTCAGGTAGTTATGAGAGAGGAGGGGGTGGAGATAGATCCATAAAATTATGGGATACTACAGCTGGCAAATTAGTTTACTCAATCACTTTAAATACGGCTACTCTATGTCTTTGCTGGCATAGAACTGATAATGAACTTTTTTTAGTAACAGGGCATATAGATTCCTCGCTTCGTTATTGGCGAGTTAAAGTCTTGAGTAATAACATTAGCCTACAATTGCTATGGTCCAGTTATCAAGCAGCATTATATTTAGAAAATGCTTATTTTGAGAAAGTGCAGGGGTTATTAAAACAAAACTGGGAATTACTAGAACAAAGAGGGGCGAAGGGTTCTCCAAGGGAACTTCTTTTTAAATTAGCCATTCAAGGAGATCTCATCGCACAACGCAACTTAGGATTGTCTGGTCAGAGCAGAGAGGATGATGTTTTGGTGGATATAAAAATCCCTATAGAGTGGTTTATCAAAGCAATTGAGGAAAAAGATCCAGAGATTCTATTTAATGTAGCCAATTTTTATAAAAATGGAAAAGGAGTTTCTAAAAATTATAGAAAAGCCTTTGGACTATATGAAGAGGCCGCAAAGCAAGGGCATTCAGGTGCAAAAGTGGCTATAGAGAGTATTCCTAAATGTTGTGATAATGAAGAAATGTTGGAAATGTGGTATGCTGCGGAAGAGGGGCGAGATTTATGGAAAGGGCCTATAGTTTGGCGTTGACCTACCAGCAAAAAAACAAGTATGCAATTACCTGGTTGCAAAACTCAATAACCCACCACTTTATAAGACATTCGCCACCGCTCCTTGTATAAAATGTTATACTCGCATGAACAATTAAGTAATTTTAACGGCTATTTGCAATTAATTGAGGCACAACCAAGCTGAAAAACCTCCTTTCTACATCTGTTATTGAAGCAATTGTAGCCATGAGTGTTTCTTCAGTTTGAGAACCTACCGTAAACCTATTTTTAATTGTGTTCTTAAAGCTTCTATGATAGCACGATGACTATGGCCAAATAATAGGGTCCTACAGCATAACATCTATGTATTGGTTGTCATCAACATCAAAAAAGTGCCATTCTTTAGCACTTGAACCTACAATGGGATATAACATTTCTTTTATGGAAAACTGGAATCCAGCAGACGTGCGAGAATCTATTAGATGTACTCGGCCTTTTTGGGCCAATTCTCGTGATTTTCTTGTTCTAGAAATATATTTTCAGTAAAATGTTTTAAGTAGTCTTGTTCAATTTTTTAACGCCTTTTTTCAGGAACATTAGATAAAATGTATTTATATAATTTATCTGGTGTTTCTATTTCATCGAATAACTGTTGCATCCTAACTCTTATACCAAATTTATTTGAAATGAGCGATAGAACATTTCCCAATAACAAGGAATCTGCGCCCATTTCTAAAAAAGGAGTCTCAATTTCAACCTCATCAATGGGCATTTTTAATGCTTCAGCAATTTGGGCTATTAATATCGACATAATATCCAAGTTTTCGGAACTTGCTGTATTTGAGGCGATTGTTATGTCGTCGATATCCGGTTTTAGTGGTACAGGGTTATCATTCTTTTTGATTGCTTGCACATTTCGGTAGAAATCTTGCGATGAAACAGGGTAATCTTGTCGTTGGAAAGGATAAGTTGGTAAAGGACAATAGCGTGGGGAAAAAGGCCGATAATAAGCTCTCCAGTCAATTTGAACACCTATTGCAAATAATTCCGCCAGCACTTCTCGTAATTTGCTTCCCTGTAAAGTCAATGGTGCTAAA
This sequence comes from Gammaproteobacteria bacterium, assembly GCA_013288655.1. Lineage (GTDB taxonomy): Bacteria > Pseudomonadota > Gammaproteobacteria > DSM-16500 > DSM-16500 > JABDBK01. Next base: position 12,479 of record JABDBK010000044.1, read on the forward strand.
AAAACGTTATCATTACCTTGAAGCGTTTGTTGGGCTAGGCGTGTCAAAATACCATGTGGGCCTATTTCAATAAAAATTGAGCACCCTTCTCCAGCTAAAGTGTGGACAGCATTTTCAAATTGCACTGTTGAAGAAGCCTGCTGAACCCAATAATGACTATCTGGACTTTCAGTCATCTTATTTCCACTGAGTGTTGATACCCACAATCGATGAGGTGGGTAACTTGTAATTTTTGTTGCTGCTTTATTCAGGATTTCCATGCTGCGTGCAATTAAAGGGGAATGAAATGCTTGTGAGACTTGTAATTGGTGAAAATCAACGCCATTATTTAGCATCAAATTTGAAAATTCTTCTAATGCTATCTTATCACCAGATACTGTAATATTGCGGGGTGAATTTATTGCTGCAATAAATAACCTACTCTCGTATCCAGCTAACCAATTTTTTACCTCTTTTTCACTTGCTAAGACAGCCGCCATGGCACCATTCGTTGGTAAATCTTGCATGGCGCGACCGCGTGTTGCAACTAAAATTAAGGCATCTTCTAATGAAACACTGCCTGAAAGGCAAGCAGCAACATACTCGCCTATACTATGTCCTATAAATCCATCTGCTTTAACCCCTATGCTTTCTAACCAATATGCTAAACTGTATTCCAGGGCAAATAATGCAGGTTGGGTATAGCATGTATTATGGATGCTATCGCCGTCTTGAAACATAACTTCCAATAGTGGCTTGTCTAAATGGGGAGCTAATAGCTCAGCGCAATGATTCAACATTTTTTTAAACTCGGGTTCTTCATCATATAATGCTTTACCCATACCTGCGTATTGCGAACCCTGCCCAGTAAATAAAAAAGCTATTTTTCTTTTTCTTTCTGTTTTACCTTCTCTCGAAAATATGCCTTTTAGGGAAATTTCACCTTCTGTTATTTGTAATTTATTTTTTATTTCTAAAAGATCTTTGCCAACCACGGCTAATCGATGTTCAAATTCACTTCGGCCTCGACAACTTGAATAGCATAGGCTAGCTATATCTTCAGCGGATTTTTCGATATGCGAAACCATCTTTTTCCTATAGGCATCTAAGGCAATCTTAGTTCGCGCTGATAATATAAATATCTCAGATGTTCTGGTGTATTTTATATTTGGCTTAGACTGTGGTTGTGACTCCTCTAGTATTACGTGTGCATTAGTGCCACCTATGCCAAATGCACTAACCCCAGCGCGTCGAGGTTCTCCAGGTTCACTTTCCCATTCGCGCAAACAGTCATTAATATAAAATGGGCTATCTAAAAAATCAATATTTAGGTTTGGCATGTCCAGATTGATAAGAGGAGGTATTTTTTTTTCTTGTAGAGATAAGATGACTTTTGCTAATCCTATTAAGCCTGCAGCTGGTTCTGTATGACCAACATTAGCCTTAATAGAGCCTATTCCACAGTACTGTCGTCCTTGTGTTTGAGTCCTAAAGGCTTGTGTTAACCCCAATACTTCGATAGGATCGCCAAGCTCAGTCCCAGTACCATGCGCTTCGATATAACTAATGCTGTCAGCAGTTACCTCTGCATCCTTTAGGGCTGCAAGCACAAGCTCTGATTGTGCTGTTGCATTTGGTACAGTTAATCCACTTCCTTGACCGCCATGATTTACTGCGCTTCCTTTAATAATGCCTAGTATATTATCATTGTCTCTTTGTGCATCAGATAAGGATTTCAAGACGACAACAACCCCGCCTTCTCCGGGAACAAAACCATCGCCTTTTTGATCGAATGTGTTGCAGTATCCACGTGAAGATAGGGATTTCATCAATGCAGAGCCTTCGTAATGAATCGCAGGAATAACAATTCGTATGCCACCAACAAGGGCATAGTTAGATTCTTTATTACGTATGCTCTGGATAGCTAGATGTAATGCAACCAGCGAGGATGAACATAATGTTTCAATTGATAAAGAAGGTCCTGAGAAATTAAAAAAGTACGAAATTCTACTTGGGATAAACGAAGGGCTATTACAAATTAGGGCGTGTGGAGTAGGAGGAGGAAGAGGCGCTTGCAAAGGGTTGGTCATGGTTCCCATAAAAACACCAACTTTTTCCCCTTTTAAATCGGCAATATTGTAACCCGAAGATTCTAAAGCTTGCCAAGCTAATTCCAATACTATACGTTGTTCAGGCATCATTTCTTCAGCTTCACGTGGTGAGAGTCTAAAAAAATTAGCATCAAATTTATTAGCATCATGAAGGAATGAACCATGAAAATTGTTATACCCACTTTTCTTACCTAGAGTAGTAGCTTCAAATTTTTTAATCGTATTAAAGCCATTGGCTAGCGATTGCCAAAAAGAAAAATTAGTATCTACTTCACCTACACGACAAGCGAGACCAATAATCGCTATGGGCTTTTCTACGTTTTCTTGTCCCAGATGGGATTGGTTTTT
>JABDBK010000045.1 GCA_013288655.1 Gammaproteobacteria bacterium
ATATGGAAATAAAGATCTTTCTGGTGGACTCACCCATGCTTGGGTTTCCAGCTCTTTGAAAATTTCGCCTAATGATCAAACGGAATTTTTAGGACGAATCATAGGACGTACCTTGTCGGTTAGCCATGCAAGTTATGATAAGACGAAAAAAATCATGTTTATTCAAGAATTGCCTGGAGGTTGGAAACTTTATGGCAAAACAGGCAATGGACGTTTGACCGATGTAAATGGCAATAAAACAGATATGCAACATGGATGGTTTGTTGGGTATATTGAAAAAGATAATAGAAAAATTATATTTGCAACTCATATCATAGATCATGAGAAGCAGAACACCTTTGCGTCATTTCGTGCGAGGAATGATGCCTTGATAAAACTTTGGTATCTTATTGATGAAAAGGAAGGTTAGAGTGAATAAATCATTAGTTGTGATCACCGGTGCAAGTTCTGGCATAGGGAGCGCCATGGCAAAGGTTTTTTCTTCGGCACAGTATCCAGTATGTTTATTGTCTAGAAACCTAGCTGCCATGCAAGCATTGAATTTACCCAATTCTCTCAGTTTATCAGTTAATGTAACAGATTTAGCCGCATTTAAAAATGCTATTGGTATGGCAGAAGACCGATTTGGTCCAGTTGATTTACTTTGTAATAATGCAGGCTTTGTGAAAGCAGGAGATTTTGTCGATATTGATCATGAAGCCCATGAAAATATGGTTAATGTCAATCTTCAAGGTATTATCAATGGACTTGAAATTGTTTTACCTCGTATGCGTGAACGCAAGCACGGAACCATTATTAATGTAAGCTCGGTGGCTGATCGTAATGCAAGACCTAATCTTGCCGTCTATGCTGCGACAAAAACGGCTGTTAAAAGTTTAACAGAATCATTGAGGATGGATAATGCAAAATATGGCATTCGTATTTGCAATCTTGCCCCTGCCAAAATTAGAACGCCCATGTTGATTTCAAGCACTTTGCCTGCGAGTGAGGTGGTAGAACCCGAAAATGTGGCGGAAGCGGCACTTTGGATGTATGAGCAGCCTCAAACTATTTGTATACGAGATTTAGTGATTGCGCCTACTGCCTATGAACCTTAAAAAAGTGTTTAACTAACTGAAAATTATAAAATTCTTTGAACACGTAATCTTATGTTTGTCATATTAACATCTCTGGCCAAATATGCTGAACAACTTTTTCAATAAGTTCAGATTTTGTCTTCACTTTTAATTTCTGTTTTATATTATCTAAATAATATTCAATAGTCCGTGGAGAAAGCGATAGTTGTTGCCCTATCAATTTAATGGTTTTACCAGCAATTAATAAACGAAGACATTTGATTTCTTGTTTTGAAAAATAAATATTATCGATATGAAAACCAGGCAGGATATTTTTTTGTTGGGTTATGAGCCCCGTTTGAATAATGCGTTCAATCGAAGACGATAAACTTTCTGCCTCTTTAAAAACAGATCTATCGGTTAATGCAGATATACCAAAGACGCCTATAATATTGTCTTTAGCGTCAAATACAGGAAATTTAAATGTTAAGCTAGAAAATGAAAATTCATCTAAACGTTGAGTTATTTTATTATCATAAATCGTTAACTTCTTGGTATGGAGTATATTATTGTTTTCATAAGCCAGCATTTGTACCGTTTCTTTTTTGAAAATAGTTGAAAATGAAACTCCGTTTAAATCGTCATGAGAATAATAACCACCTTGAGTTCCAAAATTAGTAAGACGAATGAAATGGTTTGCAGCGATATAGCTCGCATCAAATCCAACGAAATATACCATGAACGGCATATTAAACAAGCTGCCAATGTTTGGATATAGGCCAGACTCATTTTTTGGTTTGACTAATTTGACACCATTCAAATAAGGTTGAACGATTAAGTCGGGATCTGTATCAAAATTCATCATATTTTAATTATCGGTCATTAATATTTTAAAATTTTTATTATGGACGATGATGCTACCGGATAAATTCCTGTATGGCAAATTCATTGGTTGTTCTGATATCATTCGCCCTAATTTATAAATATAACTCATTAATCAAAGGTAACTCCCTATGCCAGGCACCCAACAAGAAGAAAAAAAACACTCAGATCAATTTTTTCCTACACCACCGCCAGGAGCCACACATCTGGCACATGAAATGTTACCAACAAATGTGAAAGAAGCTCCTGTAGGTAAAATAGCGCATGGTTTAGGAAACGTTGGCATCTTGACTGATGCTATCGAAACCTATCAACACAATCTTTCCAAAGGACAAGCGCCAGTCAATGCAGGAATAGCTGCCATGGCAAGTGCTGTGACAGAAAAATTAGTAGAAGGTGTAGGGGCTAGTCTTGTTCTTGCAGGGGCAGCGGTAGGTACTGTGGCTGGAGCACCTATTCTTGCGCCGGCGCTTGTGATTACTAGCGGTGCATTATTGATGATGAAATCCAAAGAAGCAGGTGATCTTGCTAACCTTGCTGCTTCTCATTTAGTGGATGCTTCGCTTGATAAATTTAGCGAATTGAAAACGTCCCTATCACAATTTATAAAAAAGTCTTATCAAAAATGGGTTGGAGATAACGCAGCACAAGCAGCGACATATCCCAACATTGAGACAGCTATGGTCAAGCTGGATTATTTACAACATTTGAGAGATCAAGGTATTTATAAAAATCTCGATGCAGATCAAAGGTTACTTTATAACTGGATTGCACGTGAAACATTTTCAGATTATTTTCAATTGGATGGATCCGGCAAGCTGAAATCCATCAAATCAGGGGCAAACATTCAAGAAGCTAAACCTAATGGTGGTACGGTTAAACTTCAATTATCCGATATTTATACTTCACTTAAGGAAGTTCAAAAAAAATGTCAATTAAGTCCAGAAGCCATTTTAGGCAGTAAAAGTGTTATCACTGATGAAGAACTCGGAAAGCTCTTATTATCACATGGCGCAAGTCCGGATGAAATCACATCTTTATATAAAAATCCAGAGCATGTAAACATTGCGCGTCACGCAATCACTCATTTAAAAGAGCAACAAACTCAATTATCTTGTGCCATAGAAGCTGAAAGATCATTAGAAATTATCCAAGGCACACAACATTTTTTTGCTGCTTTAACACAAATAGGTATGTTTTCGCGTTCAGAAGCTCTCATGACAGTAGGCCAAATTGGCTATCACACCATGCAAATGGCAGATAGTATTGTGAAATTAAGTAGCATGCCCATAGGATTTTCGTCATTAGAACCTATGCATATGCTTATAAGTGCCGGACTTAGTCTTGTTTCAACCGTACTTGGATTGGGAGATGATAGAGAGGAAATAGAGCAAAAACGGGCTGAACAATTGCACGCTGCTTTGTATGCCATTAGTCGTCAAATACAAGAATTACACGGCCGCTTTGATCATATCGAAAATATGCTTTCACACCTTGATGGAAAACTTAATCAAATATTGAAAAATCAAAAAATTCTATCCGATCAAATACGTGATACCTATAAATTGGTCCGTGCCGGGTTTCAGTTGGTGCAGACTATGTTACATGATATGCGAGCAGAGAATCGCAGTTCTCATGAAAAAACGCATCAACAATTGAACTATTTAATTGGCATGACCGAAGATGATAGTTTGCAACAATTTAAAGAAGAAGTAGCAGATAGGATTAAGTATATTAGCGACATGGCCATGGCAGAGGAAATAAGTGATGCAGACATGGCATTATTAAAAAAGGAATTTAAGCAGCTTCAATCAGATATTAAAAAAGCCTGTTCAAGTCGTTGGAATGGCCAAAAAGAATTTTTGGCTCAACAAAGTACGGATACTCCTCGCGATTTACAATTAGCTAGACAATTTTTAGCTCATCGTGTCCACGATAAAGATGATGGATTAGGTTTTATCGCGGAAGAAATCGAACAGTTAACCAAAATACCTTTAGATACCGTAGGTGTCAAAAAAGAATTATTGCCCGCAACATCATTGTGGACATTTACCGTATTTAATTATCTCCGTCTTGCCCAACTTCCGATGTTTGCATCATTGAACAATCCTTCTTTTATGAAAGAAATCAATGCAGAAGCAGACAATCTATTAAAATTTATTGCCTATTTAAAAGAGCATAAAGTTATCGAGCTGCTTTTAAAACAACACCAAGATTCTATCAAAGCATTTCAAACATGTGTTTTTGATCGATTTACTTTGCATAAAGAAGATAAAACAAATGAAACGCATAAACCTAAAGTCATGCGGATAGTGGATTATTTTTCAAAGGCCGATGATAAAGTCGATTTTGAAAAGCTTAAAAATCACATAGATTATCAATACTTTTTATTGCAACGTTTGGGAGAGATAATAGGTGCGAGTACCGAGTTACAACAACAATTGGCGCTTCAAGATAGTAGTAGTAATTTATTGACGCAACAATTCGATTTTAATGAAAAACCGAAGCCGAAAGATGTAGGCGGTTATTTTGATTCCATTTTTACTGACTATTCGCTTAGTCCGTGGCGACATCTATATCCTTATACGCATGAAGCATTGGAAAAATTTTGTGGAGTAATTTATGGACAACCTGGCCAAGAAAAAATGTTATTTACTACATTTACAGCATATTCTTCTGATTGGAATGATGGTGCAAGCGCAAGTGTCTCTGTGAATGAATGGGATGTTGCATCTGGAAAACTGACAAATCTCAATAGTACCCATCCTTCTTATCCCAATCCAGCCATGTTTAATTTGTCAGAATATAAAGGCAATTTTAATCAATCTGCAAATCATGCTTGGACTTCGTTTCATTATGTAAATGCATGGAATGGACATGGACCTTCATTGATTTGGTTTTCGGGCGGCAGTGGTTATGTATCCATATTAAATATGAATGGTTGTCAGGTGTTCAGAATGAAGAATACAGGAAAACAAAAAATTTCCGATGAAAAACATTTATATCTTTATCAAGATGCAGATAACAAAATATTTTATCGAATGAAGGGTAAGAATTGGTATTTAGATAGCATTCAATTACCTCATCCTTTTAATTTTGATCAATCAGAAGATAATCCTCGACCATTTGAAAGTACTAATCCATACTTAGCTGCTATTTTAAAAATTACCACTGAAAGAGGTCATACTTATCCTGATTATCAGTGGAAAACCGTTCCGGGTAGTAAACCGTTTAATGTGCCATTAGATCGTCAGCGTACACAACCTACTATGACATGCTATACCGAGATTATTTATCCTGAGTATTTGTCTTCACCTTATTTATTAGTGACTAAAGTTGAATGGGACAGAGAAAAGAATGAAGCTTATGTGAGATTTGAAGTTTGTGATTTTTTACAAAACAAATGGTTAAAACCTGATGAAATCAATGCGCTCTTTCAACATGATGTGGTTTCGAATAATGGATGGGGTTGGACATTAAAAGGCAGTCCTTCAGCGCCTGCATTTTCACAACATAAAATTCATATTCTATCAGCACCTCATTCTTTAATGCTCAGTCCTAATCAATTTTTTATTAAAAATATGCCATATTTTGGATTCAGTTCTCTTAAAGGCGATGTGATTTATGGTTTAATTAAACCGAACGGTGATCATCTCGATGTAGAAATGCATGTAAGTAGACTGGGAAAATTTATACCGTCAACATGGAACCCAAATAAAAAAGATGCGCCGACATTGATTAAGAAATCACTTCCTATAGCTGTGTCTCACATTTACCAAACATCTTCTGAAAATGTCATTGTGAATGATGATTCCATTCTAACATTGATTTCAAGTGTTAAAACCAAAGATGGAACAAATAAATTATTATTTGTTGATGCAAATTTCAGGTTCGATCATTATGAAACCCATGCATTTGAGATTCCACTTCCGCATGAGATCGCGGATTGGCAAGCTATGCGTACCGTTGTTAAAACTGTGATGGGTAAACCTCAAATCATTGTTTGTTTGCATGATACTGAATATCACAAGATGATGTTTTGTTACGATCCAGACACTAAAACTATGAAACGTCTTGCTGATGGATCACCCACAGAATTTGTTAAACCTGATGAGCGAATCGATTATGGTGATTTCGAGGAGTGTGATCCTTATCTAGCAAATAGAAGAAAAAAATATCCTGGTTTTTATCCAGTCAATACTTTTTCTATGCAACCTTCACAATTAGGAAATATGGATGAAGTTATTATCTCTCATCCAAAGCCAACGGGTTCTTCTCAATACAAAATTCAAGTAGAACATTATCCTTTAGCGCCTCAATTAAAACTTCATTCGACTGAAGAAGCTTTAAAACGATTAAACTCACCTGAAGAAAAAGCCGCAGAAAGCACGTCAAAACTTGCCATGAGCGCGCAAGTGACTCAAGAATTATTGAAAACGCATAACGAAAAAAAGCAAGTGGATGTTCCAAAAGAAAATTTATTACAACCTGCCATAGAATCAGGTAAAAAAATTCATAAGCTCATGTTTGTTGCAATGAATGAATTTAAGTATAATGAAGCTATTGTACCGTTGATTCAGGAAGAAAATAAAAATATCAATGGATTTTTAGCAGAACTTGAAGGCGTGACTTTATCAACTGCTAATTTGAACAAGGGAGTGACAACGTTAAAATCCTTATATGAGTCTATCATTCAATTAAATGGTTATTTAAATATGAATGAAAGATATGCCGTAGGTGTAGGCAAGAGTGTGAATCAGCAAATTGAGCAATTCAAAGAAAAAATGACTCTTATAGAAAAATCATTGACGAAATCACCACATGTTGCAAAAAGTATGTTTTCAGGAAAAAATACCCTGCCTGATTCAAACAATAATCATGCTCAACCCAATGCATACGTTAAAAGCAAGTAGAGATTAATAAAAAGGTATACTTATGTTTTTTAGATCTAAAAATATGGCGGGCAATCACCTACAAGCGACATTTGAAATGAAATTCGATGAAGTTCCTCGTTTACATATGTTACCGAACGGTTTTTTATTGAGCATTACAAAACTTAAAAATGATAATGGTACTATCCTAAGGCTTTTTAATCCAAAAACAAAAGTAAAGGTTTCAGAAAGATTCTTTCAAGCTTGTTGTAATGTAACCATGCTTTCATGCAGTAAAGATCATTTCTTATTAGACGCTGATAATACATATATCTTAAGCAACGAAGATTTGATGCAAAATACTTATTCTGATAAAGATGTTTCTGATTTGAGTGTCAATTATCCGATAACTGTAAAATCCAATCGAGTTGGTGATGACGTCCAAATAGTTCTAATTGGTTATGACAGTACGGGTAAATTAAAAGAAATGAGTCCTCCGGTTTTAATTAAAGGCCATGATGCTGTGCGAGGTTACTATACTCCAGGTGTTGGAGAAAAACCTATAAAACTTGATAATGGCCAAATAGCATTTTCAGTCTTAGGACATAATACCGATTATTTTAAGGTATTTGTATTTGATAAAAATATAGAAGGAGAATATGCGTATTCATTAAAACATATTATTGATCCTAAAACATGGCCTTGTAATACAGATTCTCGTGCATCAGGGAAAATGGTAGCTTTAACTAAAGGCCGTTTATTGACTTACCATCAGTCAGGACATCATTTTCAAGTATGGGAAGGGAACCACTGTATTAAGGAATGGAATTGGAGTGATATAAAAGGCATTCAATGGGTTGATCATTTGACAACATGTGTAACTTCTTTACCTGATGGTGATCATTTATTAATGGAAATGGGTCACCAGAAACTTTTTATGTTTAATATAGAAACACAGCAAATCGAACGTGTAGAAATTGGGAACTTAGATGTTTGGGGTGTTTGTGTGGCGTCTAATGGGCAAACTATTATTAATGCCGTAAATAAAACTTATACGCAAAGTACTTTATTAGCCGTTGATTTTACCAATATTGCAGATTATCGTAAAAATATAACTATTTTACTAACACAAAATATAGGAAAAGATATGGGTTCGATAGTCAATGGGTATTTAGGTTATGATGAGGCGTGGGTTAAAGATGAAAGCACACCACAAACAAGCCGATGTACTATAAGTTAACCTAAGTAATATTTTTAAATAAAGAGTATAGCATGAAAAATATCATTTCAATTTTAGCAACAATTTTTCTTATGTCATTGGTAAGCAATAGTTTCGCTGGTAATGATAGGCAAGATGAAATCAACAAACAAAATGTCATTGAATTTTATGAGAAAGCAATTAATCAGAAGGATTTTGAAGCTGCTTCAAGGTATCTTGGTTCGAAATACACTCAGCATAATCCAACCGCAGCAGATGGCGCAGAAGGTTTAAAAGCTTTTATTCAATTTTTACGTGATAACTATCCTAATGCTCATAGTGAAATCAAAAGAATCTATGCTGATGGTGATTATGTGGTTCTTCATGTGCATTCCATTCGTGAACCTGGTACACGAGGTCGTGCTATCTTTGACTTATTCAAGTTAGAAAATGGAAAAATTATTGAACATTGGGATGCAGTACAAGATATTCCTGAAAAATCAGCTAATTCAAATGGGATGTTTTAACTTAGGGGAAAACACTATATGTTATGCAACTTTTTTTCTTGTCTTCATAAAGTTACCTCTAAATTGTTAATGATATCTTCTAAATTTTTTGCTAAAAGATGAGGGTGTGTCACAAAAGGGGAGTGTCCTGAATCTATCGTATAAATTGTTTTAAAATTAATTCGATGGATATATTTATTCTGCGTTTCTGGTGAAATAATCTTGTCTTGTGATGTTTTAATATAAAATTTATCTATTTTATTAAATTTATTTAAATCATAGTGAAGTGTCCCATCACCTAAGATGATAGGTTCTGGAACCATGTTGTTAATCGCATGATTTGCGTCTTCGTCATGAGCATTACCAATAAATAATTCTTTTATAGGCCCTTTAAGATTCGGAATAGCTAATCCTACATTCTCGTCTAACGTGGTAGCTAGATCGAAATTTTGATTATCTTGATCATTTAATAAAGAAAATACTTTTTCATTAGGTAGAGGTACAACAGCTGCTACATATACCAAGCCTTTAATGTTATCTCCACACTCATGAGTCGCTTGGGTAATCACGGCGCCTCCTTGACTATGAGCCACTAATAGAGCTGGATTATTTTGCGCATTTATCACTTTACATAATTTTGACACTGCTGATGCTAGTGTAGCACCTTTTGGATCCACACCATCTTTTGCGCGTCCTGGCATGTCAATTGTGACAACATTATAACCATCATTTTGAAGATAACTTTGCACAGGTTCCCAAATGGAACTTGTGAGCAAAGCGCCATGTACTAAAACAATCGTAGGTCTTAAGTGGTTTGCATAAACATTGATGCATAACAATGATAAACATAACGCTAAAAATAATTTTTTCATTTCTAAATCCTTTAGTTCATAGCTTTATTGTAACCGTCATGATGATTGATACAATACAGGGTTTTTTCCGGTATTTTGAATGTAGAACATATCAACGATTGCCCAAATCCACTTATAAGGTTGTTCCAAACTCACTAAATGCCCCCCATTAGGAATGATCAGTAATTTACTGTTTTTAGCAATCGCATGCATATTGCGACTTTGCTCGGGTGAAATCACGATATCATTTTCTCCAGCCATGATCAGAATAGGTAGCGATGAATTGGCTAATACATGGGAAGTATCACTTCGCAACGCCATGCCTCGGAGTGCTGAAGCAATCGCCATTTTATCTTGTTTTTCTAGTATATGTCGTAAAAACAGTTTTGTTCTTTCAAGAGCATTTTCAGAAAGAGCTTTGGTGCTAAATTCATTGAGAAATTTATCAGTGCCATGTTCTAAAATGTCCATAGCGGTAGCTTCACGCTTTGCTTTCATCTCTTCCGTATCAGCAATAGATTGTGTACCTGATAATATTAAACCTTCGACTTTATTAGGAAATTTTTCAAGAAAGGCGAGTGCAATATAACCTCCCATGGATTCACCGCCTATGATGGCATTGTTAATTTTTAGGTAATCCAAAAGTTGATTAACTTCATCTGCATAATCCGACATGTGGATTGCCTGGCCATCAGTAGCAGTGGATTGACCAAATCCCCATAAATCGACCGAAATAATTCGAAAAATTTTGCTATCGTGAAAAATATCTTCGATCTCATTTCGCGCTAATTCGAATAATCGTCTATCTGTTGGGAAAGCATGAATTAAAACAATAGGTCTACCGTGTCCTATATCGGTATAGGAAATGAATCGATGATCCGCTGTTTGAAACGTTCTGGCATGTGCAGTTGAAATTAACATCGCAAATAGGACAGTCATAATCAATATAGTTTTATACATGATATATCTTCCTTGAGTTTCATATCTTTGTTACTCTATCATAAAAATATTTATTTGCTACATGAAAAAATGTATATTAAAGGCATAATTTTCACTATGAATAGTAATGTCTTGGAGATGAGTATGCGTATAAGAAGCAAATTGGTAAGACCGTTATCATACAGAACAACATCGTTTTTGCCTTCAATTAGGCAACCTTTCATAACTAAATTATCTGCTGGGATGTTATCAAGAGATTTTTCAACAAGTCATACTTCAATGCCTAAGAAATCTATAGGTAATGAAAACTATCAACAGCGCCATGCAGAACTCTTTTCTGATTTAGACAAAATAGAACGCAAGTTAAAGTGCGCAGTAGATACACTTTCATTTGGGGAAAAAAAAGAAATTATTATCTATAAGACTGTTTCCCTCATCAATTGGCATATCAGTTACCCAAACAATTTAACTGACGCATCTCTTTTTGAAAAATTTTTGCAAAAAATAAATAAAGCTAAAACCACCGATGACTTAAATAGCGCTTACCATTTAATAAGCAATTTGTTTAAGCCTGATGAACCCGTCAAACAGTTTTATGATTTATTGATATTAAATAAAAAAACTGAGGGTGCAGTACGTAAATTTAATGAAGACATAGAAGATTATAATTTTTCCACATCAGCATGGGTGGACTATCAAGTAAAGATCAATCATCTACGAAAAGCTCTCTGGCAGGTTGTTGATGAAATAAAAACTAATGATATGTGGTTATCTATCAGGCCAAATGCTAAAACATTAGAGTATATTCAAACAGAACTTACGAAAGAAAATATAACGGAAGTTGAATTAGCAAAAATAGTTTATGAACATTTCGTTAAAAAACCAGGACTTTTTACCCTTGAACGACAAAATAGACCATTATTCAAAATGTGGTCCAATCTTAAATATGCTGTTGATGAATATGAGAAAAATGATGGAAATGGAAATCAATCAAATCATTATATCAGTTCTGCAGGAAAATTATTATTCTCTATGTTAGAACCCAATTTTTCAGAGTCAATTTATCCCGAGTTTCCTGAAAAAGATCTTCAGTTACTCTGCGATGTTGAACGATTTGAAATTCAATATAATTTAGCGAATGATGATGAGAGGATTAGCTCAGCACGGTATTATGGCGGTATTTATGGTTATGGTGGTGTTTCAGATGCCGCGATTCGTGAACGTATGATGTTTGAGCTTAAAAAAATATCATTATTAGGTGATCAAGAAACCTATCATTCTTTTATAGAAGAAAGGCGCGAAATCTATAAAAATGATTGCCTAAATCCTGCTTATTGGTATGAAGCTATTCCAGATACAATATGGTCTGACATAATTAATAATATGAAAGCCTACTATAGTGTGAATGGATATCAGCAATTCTCAGAAAAAGATATAAAATTTATCAAAGATCTTCTAGAGTCGAAGTGGGGAAAATATGTTATGAGAGAAGCTTCTTATAATTTCAGGATCATTAATATACCATCTTTAACCGATGATATTAAAGTAGATCTGTTGCTTGTTTTGAACCGAGAAATAACAACATTTGAAAAAAGAGATTTTATTTTAGAACGTATACCTACTCTTGCAGCTTTGAGGAATAAGGAACGTGAAAGATTTATCAAAGTATTCTTTAGTGAACATGGTATAAGTGCAGTGAAACAAAATTTGTTTAAACTAAGCGATCTGTCATCAATGACTAACGAAACATTTAGTCATTTGCTTACTTTATTGAATGGCGAAGATCCTACCACTTCAAACGCATTAGCTTCTGAAATACAACAACTTGTTTTAGGGAAAGAGCAGAGTGCTCAAGATCATTGTACATTTCGACCTCATTAGAAACATGGCCCAATAAACATCAATACTCATAAGGAAAATATAACTTGATATTACGATCTAAAAAAAAATTACCTCCATCAGATAACCAACTGGAAAAACATGATGAGCCTAAAGTCGAATCAAAAAATGACCCGGAAACTGATACAGCAGATACCAAAAAAGTGAAATCATGGGAATGGGGTAAAAAAAGTCTCGAGTCTGATCCTTTGATCAGGCATTCGATTCTTAGTAAAGATCCACAGCTTGTTGGTAGACTTCCTCTGGAAAATCTAGATATTGGATCGAAACAGGGAATGAGGCCAAAAAAATAATGCATTGTTGGATACTGCCATTCGCAGAATATTATAAACCTCTTTAAGATTTTTTTTATTAAAAAATAAAGGATAAATATATGCAACAGGAAAAGAAAATTATCAACATTTCTATCGAGCCAAGTAATCAAGATATATGGCCAACACGTCATAGTGTTAATTTAACTTAAAAATCCAGATATCGTAAATACATATCCTAGAAAACCATATGAAAAATCGGCTAATGAGACGCCAAAAGCAACTAATAATGGTATGAAAGATCCAGAATCTAAAGGATCATATTTATGGGGCCGCTTTTTCAGCAACCATGGTGCTGTTGTAGCAACAGCTTGTACGATTACAGCTTTAGCTATTGCAGCCAAGGCTTTGGGAAACCGAGGGTAATACAGTGAATTTTATTTATGGCTTCCATGACAGTGGAAGCCATTATTCAAGCTAATGATTATCGATATGTTATAGACTTGCTCGTATATCTGGTAAATACCCATGCTTTTTCAAATCCTCCCTTATAGCATCAACCATTTTTGGAGGATAAGATTTGAAGTCTTGAAACTTATTTAACATTTCAGCATGATCTTTTTCAATCTCATTCACTTTTTTAGGATAAACTCCAGCCGCAATATAAGCATTCAGCTTTTCAACAACAAAATCATGGATTTGTTTATCTGTCGGATAAAAAGTATTATAAATACTTTCAATGTATCGTTGTTGGGATGTTCTTTCATCATCGCGATATCTTGCATAAATAATTAGCCAACGTTCAACGTCCGAAAATAAATTAATTACCTTTTCTGGTATTTGAGTTTTGGTTCTAAACATCATTTTCATGCCTTCATTAAATAAGATTACAAAAATCTTTTTGATTATTTCTTTCTAACCACTCAGGCCATCGTTGCTAGTAATCTCTTTAGAAAAAATATGTTCTTGTATCATCAAACTCAAATCAGATGAAATAATGCTAGGTTGATTCGATAATAATGCAATGACTGCTCCTGTTTTAGAAACAGATAAAAAAGCACTTGATGATGGAATAGCACCGCCATGTGAAATGACTTGACGATTAGCATGATAAAATTCTTGTCCATATTTTTCAACAAGGCGTTTAAATGACGGATCTAATGCCATTTTTTGATATATCCACTGCCCAAATTTAGCTAAATCTTCAGCAGTCATCCAATAACCGCCGGCAGGGCTGCCTACTATATAAGGCGCAACGGGATCCGTTAGATTATATTTACCATTTTTGGGTCTCCAAGGCGAAAAAGATTTAATACCAACATTTTGAAGAATATATTTCTGCAAAAGATCATCATAATTCACTGGTTTATTAAATTTTGTTTCGTAAGCATGTTTAATTGCTAAACCGACTAATAATATTCCC
>JABDBK010000046.1 GCA_013288655.1 Gammaproteobacteria bacterium
ACATTTAAATAAAATGCTTGCATACGCTACATGTGAATAAAAAAAGGCGCCTAATAAATCCATGGTACTATAGCCTGCCGCGAAAGCATTATTTACTACTGGCAGTAATGACTGTTCTTCCGAATTAAAGTATGCATGCTTTCCTATTATGCTTGCTATAATTAAAATAAAAAAAGTACATAATTTAATCGGTGAAATTCCTTTACCAATGACATCAAGTACGCGTTGTTTATTAAATACTAAAATGAAAACAATTGTAAAATACAACAGACTAAAGAAAAAATGAGCATGAAAAAACTCTGGCAAAAAGTGCGACAAGGATTCATATACGACGATTTCAGTACGCGGTGCAGCAAATAGTGGGCCAATGATAAAAATAAGAAATGTTACAATAATGAATGCTGGAATTTTTCCTAATATATTAAAAAATTCCCAATAGTTACCTTTATACAATCCCACTGTGTATAACCCCATCATGGGCATGCCAACTCCGGATATTAAAAAAGCTATAAGCGCATAGCTAAAATGTTTACCCGCAGTTGCACCTAACATCAATGGAAATACAATATTTCCTGCACCAAAAAACATGGCAAATAATGCCAAACCTGTTGTGAAATAGATATTTAATTCAGTTATTTTTTTCATTTTCTTACTCTACATATAATCTGTTAAAAAAATATAACCACAAGTTCCAAGAACCATACTCAAAAATACATTGCGCTTGATGGCGTGTACGACAATGGTAATCAATAAAGAAATGAATTCGGGCATTCCATGAGGATTGGCTGCATAATTAATATCTTTTAAAGAAAACATCACCAATATTACCATTACGCACGCTGGTAGTGTTTTGCCAAGATGAAAAACGATGTTGTATTGCTTTAAAAATTCCATGCAATAAAATGGTAGTATTCTAAAAAGAAACGTTATGATCCCCATTAAAAATATTGTTATTAATACATAATTTGTATTCATGTTTTTTGATTCGCAAGATTAGTGGTTGAAAACTTATTTGTTAACATGTAACAAATCGCAATAATTAATGTAGAAAGCAAAATAGCAATCAGTAACATCTGGCTTGGATAAAACCACAGAGCAAAGATAGATGATCCAAATGCAATTAAAAACGGCCAAGCATTTTTGGTTGCATAAGCTTGTTCTACTGACAAAATGACGAATAATTCAGGTAACGTAAATTCTAAGTAAGATAAATTAGCAGTCAGATACATCCCTAAAAATGCGCCAAGTAACGAACCTAAAACCCAATAAAAATGCGAAAAAAGAATAACGTAAAAAGAAAATGTTTCGTTATATTCTTCAGATGTGCTTGTTAAAATTGAATAAGATTCATCAGTTAAACCAAAAATCATATACATTTTTTTTAAAAATTTGTTCTTAGGAAATTTTCCTAAGAATGAAATTCCATAAAAAATATGCCTTAGATTAATAAAAAAAGTCGCACTTAAGATTTGCGATAAAGGTCCATGACTTACCAGAAGCGCTACAGCTACAAATTGCGCTGCTCCTGCGTAAACGATTAGACTCATTAAAGGAGCCAAATACCAATCGGCTCCCGCTTTTTGAAACAAGAAGCCGAATGATAATCCCAATGCTACATAACCAAAAAGTGCGCCAAGAGACGCTTTGAATCCGGAATAAATAATTGAATTGGACATAAATTTTTAATCTATATTCGTATCAGTTAATTCTAATGCCACTTTTGCAAGTCCAGGCATCAAAATATTTTTTTCACGACCAAATGAAACACGAATTGCAAATTCATCTTCAAATACTTCAGCAGGCATCAACAATACTTTTTGGTTTTTTAATAATGAGCGACAAAATTGATACGAATTAATATTATTAGATAATTTAATATAGGCAAAAGGGGTACCTTCCGGTTGAGTAATATCAAGGATAGGAAAATCGGCAATCCAATTACGCAATATATTGTATCCTTCACTGACTAAGTTAGCATAGTGAGTAAGGTGAACTTTATAATTTGATAATATCTTAATTCCAAGATATTCACATAAACTAGAGTTAGAAACCGAGACATATCTTTTATAATTAACTACAGCTTCGATATTTTTTTGATCGGAAATTAGCCATCCTAATCTTAAGCCTGGAAATCCATATACTTTTGATAAACTACCTACAATACAGGAATGTTTTACCTTTTTAATCAAGCTATTTTGATAGTCGGTGAAATACTCTTCATCGGCAACCATAAAAATGTTATTTTTTTCACATAATTGAGTTAACTCCAATAGTTCTGACTCAGACAACAAGACGCCCGTTGGATTGTTCGGATTACTGAAAATGATTAACTTTGTGTTAGATTTTATCGAATTTTTAATTGTGTCAATATTTAATCGATAGTTTTCTTCAGCCCGTAATCTAATTTTTGTGACTTCTGCACCTGTGATGTGTGGAATTTCCCAAGATTGTTGCCATCCAGGTGTGAAAGTAATGATATGATCCTTATCAGATAAAAAAATACGATAAAAGAGATACAATGCTTCCTGAGCACCATTCGTTATTGCAATATTATCTTCGCTTACCGAATACATTTCCGCAATAGCTTTGCGTAATTCTAGCTTTCCACGATCTAAACTGTAATTTAAATCATAATTGTAGTCTATTGTTAAGTCATTGACATGATGATATTGAATTCCACTTTCCGCCAAATCGATATCAAATCTACCTTCAGCTTCATCAAATAACCATTTTTGTATAGTGTAAGTATCTGGGATTGTTTGTTTCATATTTTAATTTTCACTCTCGAAGGTTACCACAAAAGCATCGCGATAGCATGGCCCCGGCATTTTAGGCACGATCGGAGAAGCATAATGAGCATATGTTTTATCATTAAAAAGCAAGCATTCATTGGGTTGCAAGATGCCTTCATAAAGAATTCTTGAATGTTCGTTAGCGTCAACTAAAATTGAATTGCCACCCGCTACATTGTGTATGTTGAAACAAATGACCATGACATAGTCAAATCCATCTTGATGAATGCCTTCAGGTGCTGGTTTTCCCATATTTTGATTATTTGCAGTAATCCTAATTTGATGAACCCCAATCTTATAATTTTGTTTTGGTAATTGCTCTTTAGCTAAAGAAATAACATTTTTTTCTAGATAAGATAACACCTTAGGAACAATTTGCTCATACAAGCGATTCACATCACCTAAATAAGCATTGATTTGACTTGATTGCATGAAAGTTGATGAATTGTTATTCCAAATTAATTCGCCATTTTGAATCTGCGCGGTTGAATAACGTCGTTTGCGATAAATGGCTTCCGTTTTGTTTAGATATGCATCATCAGGAAGATAGTTAAATGAATTTACTATTTCCTCATTTTTATCCTGTAATTCTAATAAATTATAATTTTGCATTTTTAAACCTTATAGTTTAGTTATTTTAAAATTATTTATGATTATATCCATCAATTATGAGTTGATGTGAGTATTTAAACCATTGTGTGCTGCTTGTATCATTTCTAATATAGACACTATGATCACCGGTGACACCGATATGTTGATTTACTCTACCGCTAACATTTGAGATTTTAACTTTTGCTATACCTTGTCGGAACTTTTTTTTGAGGGTCAGCTGTTATAGTACCAGCATCCTCTATTACTTGAAAGTTAGGATCATTTTTTACAATCACAGGTTCGCTTACATGTCCCTCACCTGTCAATTGATATGCAGATGCAGATGCAGCATTACAAATTAATATGGCTGATAACGCGAAGATTGTTAATGCATTTTTTTTCATACATAAGAATTCCTTTTGTTAAATTAAATAGTTATTTTGAAGCAACACTAACAGGTGGGAAGAATTTGATTAAAAGAAGAAAAAATCTTAAAAAGGCGATATTGCGGATTGGAAACTACTGGATGATAACTTGTTTTTTGAAGGTGATCAATGTTTTTCTCAGAGAAAATTGAATTCAGTAAGTTGATCTGTTTCATCCAAAAAAAGAATTTTTCCCTAAAAAATATTTTTCCGAAACAACAAGCTGCATTTTAAAAATTTATTTTTTATTTACAGCTTTTTCTTTATACTTTTGCAAAAATACATCCCAATCACATAAGGAATAACAATATGAATAATAGACCCTTGCTAAATAATAATGAACCTAAAATAGATACTGACAAATTGTGCCTTAGTTTATCTGATTCTGCCAATAAAGTAGTGAGATTTCTTACATCCAAACTACAAAAAGATGGGTCCTATGGAGAAGATGTAAAAGATATTGCTTGTTATTTCAAATCTCCCATGATGTTTATTGCTGCAAATGAACCTCAAAAAGCTCGCGCTGTATTAAGCTATATAAAAAAAACCTTCATGTGTACTGATGGTGATTTCAAAACAGAGTCTCACCTTAAAAGTGCAAATTCTGCTTATATTGAATATTGGACTTATACAAATGGCTGGATCATAAGAGCAGCAAATCAATTATCAATAAATGAAATTGGAAGTCTTGGTTATCAATATCTTTCACAATATGACATAGGCAATGCTGGATTTTTAACGAATGAAATACACAACACCCCTCAAATGACAGATGTTTTAAGCGTTGCTCATTATGGCTTAATTAACTTCTATTCAATTAACTAAAGGAGCGGCTATATGCCATCTCAAGACAGCGTGCTAAAAGATGAAGTTCTGTTATACCAAACGGAGGATGGCAAAACTCGCATAGATGTGCGCCTCCAGGGTGAGACAGTATGGTTAACGCAGATGCAAATGACTGAGTTGTTTCAGACCACAAAACAAAATATCAGCTTGCATCTTAAAAACGTATTTGATGAAGGCGAATTGGTCAAAGATTCAGTAGTCAAGGAATCCTTGACTACTGCAAATGATGGAAAAAAGTACAATACGGCTTATTATAATCTAGACGTAGTCATATCGGTAGGATATCGAGTAAAATCAATTCGTGGTACGCAGTTTCGCATATGGGCAACCCAACGATTAAAAGAATACCTTATTAAGGGGTTTGCCCTTGATGACGAACGTTTAAAGAAAGCTGGCGGTGGTAATTACTTTGATGAATTGTTGGCGCGTATTCGTGATATTCGTTCATCAGAGAAAGTATTTTGGCGCGAGGTGTTGGATATTTACGCTACAAGCACTTCATGTAATAAATGAATGAGCTCTACATGACCTACATGCCCACCGTAATTAATATCAGAGATTCTAGGTTTAATTATTTCTATATATTCAATTTTCATAACACACTGCCAGTTTTTCGTCTAGTTAAAATGATAGAAAATATCACACATGAAAATAAGGTAAAGAATAAACTTACGGTCGAATTTTTTAAAATACTTAACAACCATAATGAAATGGCGGCACTAATACCCATAAACCCATACGCATGCATTAACAAATTTTGGCTATTTAATGAACGTTCTTCTAAACCAATACGATCCAAAATGGCTAGTGCAAGAATTTCGTAAAAAAATGCGGCGGTGAAAACCAGAGCTAATAATAGAATTTCTTTCATTTTAACTGAACTTTCAAAACCCCATTGCCAATAAATGACCCCTAAAATGGCAATAGCGACACAAACAGAAGATAAAACACCACAGCTAATAAAACTAGTTCCTCGACTATTTATTTTTGAACTTAAAAATATTTTAGCAAAACTAATCGCTTTATTTGTTTTCCATTCTAAATACACTTGAAATTTTTTACAGAAAATAGCCGCTATAGATGCACCAAGATAATAGAACGCCAGTAACAAAGGAGTAAAATGAACAGAAACATGATGTGTAAGACTAAAAATTACTACTTGTATACCAATAGTAAGAAAGATAATAGAACCAATTAAATATTGGCTTTGAAATAAATTTGAAGATGTGGATGAATTCACAGATATAGATTTAGTTGGCGCTGAAGATGAGCTACCTACAAATAAATCAATTGTTCCAGCAGCAAATTGAAGGCAAGCATCTATTATTAATGCCGATGCAATACCGATCTCGATTCCTAAAAAAGTCCATACTATTAAACCACCGATCATACCAACATAATACCCTAACTCTACCCATGCTATTTTTTGTTGTTTGCCAGCCGCTAATGATGCTCTTAACACTCTAGAGTAAAACCAAAAACCAAATCGAATGCTAAGAAGAGAAAAAAAGATAACTGCAGGAGTATCATAAATTTTTGTATTAATAGAATATACTTTGAATATATATAAAAGTATTAAAGCTGTTATTCCTGCTAAAATTGAAAATGAACGTGCAATGGTATGAGATATTTTTTTAGGAATGATTTGTAAGAAAAAAAGTCCCAGCGTCGTTCCCACAAAAAATGCTAATATAGAACCGCCTTGTAGAAAAGGTTGATCAATAATTCCAACTCCTTTTCCCAGAATCATACCTCCACCAAGAGCAGCGATGAAATTGGAAAATGAAAAAAAGTAATATCTAATATCCTGTTTTATATTCACTATTATTTCCTTCTAAATAAGCACTAAAAATTGCATATTCTCGTGTACCATTGGAGGTGTTAACGACTTGATGATAGGAGGGATCATACTTGACTTTAAAAAGACCTGACGCTTCAATTCCTCGTACAAGTGTTTGCATATCATATTTAATGATACTATGCAGAAGAATGAGAGTACCCTTGGGTAATGGACGAGAAGTTTGATGTAAAGATTTTGCAATGTCAAGATCAAAAGCCAATTTATAGTAAAAGCGATAGATTTGTCCTTTAATACCATGTCTTACAATATAAGTTTCTGGCTTGATTGGAGGACAACGATTATTTTGATCTGCAGGCAGCATAAACTCTGAAGGTTCTGTTGAATTTTCATTTCTTGAAGATTCAAGTAATCCCCTCGTATGCATTAAGTGTCTTGGAGTTTGAAGTAAAAAATCATCCCAATTTCTAATATATTCATCATGGATGGCTCGCATAACCGAAACTCCTGTCAAAATTTCTAGAGGACGATTTTGGAAAATGCTTTGCACCATTGAAAAAAATTCTGTTTCTTGATCTTGATAATTATTTCCTAAACAATTTCCCAAATAAGTCACTAACATACTGCAAGATTGTGGGAGAAAATCGCTAATTTTTCTGCTATTAAATTCATGTTTTGTACGTTCAACTGCTTCTCTTAATCCTGAAAATATATCAGCCACTATTCCAGCACATATCAGTTGGCCACTTTCAATTTCGGGCATTAATACTTCTTTTAAAAGACCTATATGATCTCTTAGCAATTTTTGTGATGAGTCAATTGCAAGATAATGTATCTTTTGATCAGAATTAGCTAATATCTTTTTAAGTAACCCTATTTCAGCTAGACCTTCGCCTGGCGCTAAACCTATCATTCCAAGAACCTGATTGTCTTTATATAAACGATTTTTGATACCCAATCGTTCCCACGCACCACTTTCATATTCAACTCGTATTTCGGCTTCTTTACTGGAATATGTTTCCCACCAACGAGCTGACCATTCTAAAAAATATAGCCCTGGAAGTGGTAATACAGCTTTTTCAATGAGAGCACATGCTACTTCCTCTGCTTTAATGGCCGGTGGATCGAGCAATAGAACTACAGGATCAGAATAAGTTATTTTTTGAGCTTGTATATCATGCGTTTTTATTCTTTTGATTAATTGAAATAATCCTCTTGATGATTTAATTTGTAAATCATGATTAAATTTATCTAAAGTTTTACTTAGATTTAATACAGAAGTACGTAATGTATTATTAGGAATTTTTCCTTTTATTATTTTCTTTTTTTGGAATATCTCTCTAATGTTTTCATAAGTTAAAGGTTGTTCTGAATCAAGTAAAGCCAAGAAAACCAATACCTTAATAGAAGGCTGTGGTACTAACCCAGGCTCAAGTATAGCATGTCTATTATCTAACCATCGATTAAAGATATCAATATCTGTCCGCCAAGTGCTAGTAATGCTTATATCTTCTATTTCCATAGTTCATCCCTTTCAGTTAAGGAGAAAATTAGTTGCATATGTTATCAATTCGTTTTAACAGGGTCTTTAAAAAAATAACTCAAATAAAAATGTTTAAGAACAAAAAAAATCTATAAATGTGCTTGATAGTTTGTTAATGTTTATGTAAATTTCATTTTTATAGAATATTAATTATCGTTCTTGAACGTTCTTAGTCATTTTATACAATAGTTTTTAAAAGGAGGAAAGAGGAATTATGCTTAGGATTTATATTAACTGTTACATGCAACCATCAATCAATGAGGTGATCAGTCTACTCACCCCTACCTTAACTCACACCCTCAAACTCTTGATAATTGACTAATATGAAATCATTGCAACAATTTTTTATTGGATCAATTTTTATCTAAATCATCGATTTAACTCGATTCATATCAAATAAATCTTATTTTAAATGGATTATCTTTATATTTATGGAGAAAAAATAATTATGTCTTCAGTAGAACCACTATATCGCTTAGCCTCAACTGATTTGAATAAATTTTCACAAGATGAGCGAAAAATTTTAGAAGCAGGTTTTTTTTCAGGGGTCTGCAATCAGCTTAAAAATGTTTTTAGACAACAACATAAAGAGTATTTCACTTTAATGAAGTTTACTATTCAAATGGAGAACACCATGCTTGATGCTAATTTTATATGCTTAATAATTAAAGATATCTTGTCTACAAATGAATATACTATGGCTGGAATTGCTCATTACATGAATGTACACGAAGATATTCTGCACGAGATTATTATAGGCCTTAATACGAATCCATCTGCCATTTTACTACAAAGAGTCATTGATTTGCATCGATCTGTTCGAGCAGATCTTTATCGTGAAATTATCAATAAAATCACCTTAGATCACGCTGAGGTTGCGTAAAATAAAAAATGTTGCCCCTTAAATTATAAATGGCTTTATGCTTAGATTTAATATTAATTGGAGAAAGGATAAAATGTCATGAAAATAATTAATACAGTTTTATTGTTAATAGTATCATTTTCTATCTTCGCTTCAGAAACAAAATCAGAGCTAAAGAACAACAAACAAGAAGGAATAACTATAATAAGCGAAGAACATGTTAGCACATCTGGAGTATCAAGTGTCGCTCCTGTAGAAATGGAAGTTAAAAAACTCCCTTAAAATTAATTTTATTTATTATTTAAAATACCTAAAAAAGGATAGAACATGAAAAAGACAATAGTAATTTTAACATCTTTAATATCAATAAATGCATTTGCAACTCAGGGAATAACAATTATTAGTGAGGAACATGTTAGAACACCGGGTGTCAGCCATGTATCGCCTGTTACTTTTGATGTGCGAAAAATATCTGACACAGAAATTAAATATGGAGCTAATGCATTCGGCATTGATAGCTTGAGTGCTAAAACTAAAAACGCTTCTGGAGGAGTCAATAAAGCTACTGGAGTATGGGCTAGTCAAGCTACATGCTTAAGTAATAGAACCTCTTCCTTACAGCAATATGGATACCGATTTGATTTAATGGTTGGGAGAGACAATGCGCTTGACGCAAGAACCTTTTACTTAGACCCAGGATATTATATTTGCCCAAAACGAGAAGGTTTTAATAATTTTACGATGGGAGCTCCAGGAAATTATTTAATTACTGCGATAACCCGCGCTGCTGAAGGTAGTACTCTTAGGGAAGTTAGCGATAAAGCTGTGCTTAGTATACGTTAAGACAAGCGCAAGGAATGCAAAAGCATTCCTTGTAAGTACCGATCGGCTATATTCGAAAATGTATTAGATAACTTGACAAACTCTATCGCCCTTGAGGTTGGTATTAATGCTATATTATATTTTGTTTTCATTGCGCATTAGATTCTTTGATGGATTTCAAAGTAGTTTAATGTTTGATCGCTTAAAATCAATGACCAATTTTATAGCCAGAAAATAGACGAATAAATTTTCATATAACTTCTTGAATATTAATAAATTAATTATTAAGTGCTATTTATTTGCTATTCGCGAATCGCGAACAGCAAATATAATGTGTTATACTACCTATATCTAGCCAAGCGGATAAATTCTATGCTCAAGCCTCAAGATATAGTGATACTTTTAAAAATATTATCCGTTATGGTCTTAAATAAAAACGACCAGGATGATGCATATTTATCTCAAAACAAGCTTGCCACCCTTTTATGCATGAGTGTCTCAGAAGTAAATGCTGGAATGAAGAGATTGGTCTTATCCGGCTTATTGAGCCCGGTCCTAACCGAAGATCCTAAAAATAAAATAATATTTTTACCTAATAAAGCAGCTTGTGAAGAATGCTTGATATCAGGTATAAAGTACTTTATTCCAGTAAAGCTAGGTGCCTATACTCGAGGAATTGCAACGAGTTATGCTGCTCCAATATTGGAAAAACATTTTATTTTAGGCGATGACCCTATTCCTGTATGGCCCTACGTAGAAGGTGATAAACGAGGATTAACCTTAGAACCTTTATACAGTTCAGTGCCTAAATCCCTTGCTCAATTCCCAGACCCGCTTTTTTATGAGTTACTTGTACTAGTTGATGCTATACGCAGTGGACGAGCACGAGAAAGAAATATGGCAATTAAGATATTAAAGGAAAAGTTACATGGAAACAAACAGACTGAGAAGAGCGACAGCAAACTTAAGAATGCTTGAGTTTGTCGCAAGAAAATTAGGTGTACTTAATGAAGAGGTAGTCTATTTAGGAGGTTGCTCCACCGCACTTTTTATTAATGATCCATTATTGTTTGATGTACGACCTACGAGGGATGTGGATTGTATTGTCGATATCATTTCAAGATCAGAATATTATAAATTTGCTAAAAAATTAGAAAAACAAGGATTTAAACAGTCAATAAATGAGCCTGTCATATGCCGTTGGTATTATGATGATATTATTCTGGATGTTATGCCAACCGATGAGGAAATATTAACATTTGGAAATCGTTGGTATAAAAAAGCCATTAAAAATCCAATCACCCACCAATTAGCAAATGATCTCGCTATTAAATCCGTAACAGCACCTTATTTGCTTGCCACAAAAATTGAAGCATTTCACGCCAGGGGCAATAGAGACTTTCTTGCAAGTCAGGATTTTGAAGATATTATCAATGTCATCTCTGGCTATGTTGAAATTGCAGATGAAGTAAATTTAGAAAATAATATATTAAAGCAGCATCTCAAAAATTTCTTTAAAGAAATGATAAACGACAGTGAATTTATCACTGCTTTACCAGCTCATATTGATGATGTTCCAGACATCGCATCAAGACTCGAAACTATTAAAAAGCGAATTAAAGGAATTATTGAAAATGAGTGATAAGCTAGCTTGGTTAACTGATATTCATCTTAATTTTATTGATGATATTGCACGTCAAAAATTTTACCAAGAAATTGTTAATACACAATGTGATGGTGTTTTAATTAGTGGCGATATTGCAGAAGCACCAAGTTTAGTAGATATACTAAATGAAATGGCTAGCTACATTAATAAACCTATTTATTTTATTTTAGGTAATCACGATTACTATAAAGGTCAAATTACTGAAGTGCGCGATGCAATGACAATTTTAACCGAAGAAAACAATAAATTATTCTGGTTACCAGCATCGAAAATGCAAAAATTAGATAATGATACCTTTTTAATTGGTCAAGATGGATGGGCAGATGGTCGTTTAGGTGATTACCAAAATAGTCGCGTTGTACTCAATGACAGTAGAATGATTGCTGATTTATTTCAGGAAAAAATCATTGGTAAATACCAGTTGCTTGATAAAATGCAACAATTGGCTGATGTTGATGCTATGAGCTTACAAAATGATTTAGAGCAAGCCATTAGTCAAAAAGCCAAAAAGATAATTGTATTAACTCATGTTCCACCTTTTAAAGAAGCTTGCTTATATCAAGGCAAAATAAGTAGCGATGATTGGTTACCTTATTTTAGCTCTAAAGTCATGGGTGATCTTTTGAGTACACTGGCTCAAAAAAACCCTGGCATTGAATTTTTAGTACTGTGCGGCCATACTCATAACGGAGCTAATTTTCAATGCTACAATAATTTAACTATTGAGGTGGGCAAAGCTGAATATTATCGCCCGGAGATTCAAAAAATAATATTGGTTTAAATAACACGGTTTTAATCCTAGGTGACTGATCTCCCACACGGCCCCCTATTTTTCCGTACCGACGCGAGAATTGAACCGGGGGCCGCTCAATAAAAGCTACGCCAGTAGCATTGATTGCTAAATTTTTAAAACACAGTGAAAAAATAGACGTCTATGATTACAACACAAACTTTAATCCATTTTATTTTAAATAATTCACATAGAAGAGGAAATAATGTTAACTGGAAATATAAAAAAAATGACCGAATCATCGCCTATTGCTCCAAGCGATTTTTTTAAGCCTCGTCAAAAAAAAGTAGATTTTGCAGTTTTTTCTGCCATGCATGAAGAACTTGAATTCCTTGAAAATGTTTTTTTTGATTGCAAATTCGAAATAATTAAAGCAGGAGATTTTAAATTTAAAATTTATGAATACAACAATAAAAAAATTCTCCTCGCACAAACTGGCCTTGGTACAACCTTTGCTGCAAGTGTGCTAACATTTGTTTATAATCACTTCAACCCAAATTATATTTTTCTTACAGGAACAGCCGGCGGTATTAAGCCTGAATTAAAGGTCAGAGATGTAGTTATCGTTGAAAAAGCATTTGAAGCCGAGATCCAAGGAGCTTTTAAGCTTCTGGAAGGAACACCATTTGCAAGCTGTCTTGAGCATCCGCTTAATAAACAGCGCTTTCCTTCAATTTATTCAGCAGATAAGGAGTTACTAGAGATCGCAAGCAATATTAATTTTTCAGATATGAAAATATATAGAGGAACCATTGTAAGCTCCAATGCTTTTCCTGCTCCTCAGGAATTATTTGAAAAATTAAAACATGAAAATCCTTATTCTATTGACATGGAAACATCTGCATTTTATCAAGTTGCTTGGTTACTCAAAATTCCAGCGCTTGCCGTGCGCGGAATAAGTAATATTCTCCATCATGATGGAACTGATGATAAAGTACATGAATCAGATGTTTACGGTAGCTCAAAAGCTTCAGCCAAAATTTTATTAAAAATAATAGATACATTGGTGTTGAAACTGAACGCTCAAAAACTCCTTGGGTCAGAAATAAAATCAGATGTAGATAAGGAAGTTATAAAACTTATTAAACATTTCAATTTGCAGCCGCACCCCGAAGGAGGTTATTTTGTACTCTCGTATCAATCCAGAGCCGAAGTAAAATCATCTGATAAAGATCGTTATAACGACGAATATAGAAACGCAGGAACAGCGATTTATTATCTTTTAAAAGGAGATGATTTTTCAGCATGGCACACTTTAAAGTCAGATGAAATTTGGCATTATTGTAAGGGAAGCCCAGTTAAAATTCACGCTTTAAACAAAGACGGAAAGCTCCAAACCTATTTATTAGGAGATCCTTTAATGCACGCAGAAGCTTGTTTCCAA
>JABDBK010000047.1:0-319 GCA_013288655.1 Gammaproteobacteria bacterium
ACACAAACACCACCCATTTTTTTCTGCAGTTTATGAATAGCCAACATTCGGTCTTGCTGAATATCATCAATCGACGTCTTTAACAAACGCGCAGCTTCACCCGGATGAGGTGTTAAAATCCAATGTGCATATGACATAGGCTTGTTTGCTAATATATTCAACGCATCCGCATCCACGACTAATGGCTTTTTACTCTTTAACACTCGTGAAAACAATTTTTTTGCCCAACTGGACAAGCCTATTCCTGGGCCCACAATCACTACGTCAGCTTTGTCCAAGAGCACACGCAAAGCTTTGTCAGAGCTTATGCCATGACACA
>JABDBK010000047.1:384-811 GCA_013288655.1 Gammaproteobacteria bacterium
ACACATGATTTCAGGACGAGCAAGATTCAAGGTCAAGGCAATATCAGGTCTAGTCGCAACACTCACCAACCCAGCACCGACTCGCAATGCAGCCTCCGCCGCCATGCGTGCTGCACCTGAATATCCATAATCACCCCCAACCACTAATACATGCCCATACATGCCTTTATGTGCATTTCTGGATCTCGGTTTTAAATAATCCGCAAAATGCGTTATATGCAATTTTTCTATAGGTGCCATGACTATACCTCTTACCTGCGTGGACGATAAACGATACTTAACAAAACAGTGGTTCCTAAAATAACAACTAAAACAGTTAATGCAAATACTATAGGAATTTTTATCCAATCAGCGATCAACATTTTAACGCCTATAAATGTGAGCATCATCGCAATGCCATAACGTAATAGATGGAAGCGTTCGGCCA
>JABDBK010000047.1:821-13419 GCA_013288655.1 Gammaproteobacteria bacterium
AGTATAATGCGCGCAAACCCAAGATAGCAAAGATATTGGATGTAAAAATAATAAATGCATCATTTGTAATAGCAAATATGGCTGGAATACTATCCAAGGCAAAAATTAAATCACTTATTTCAATCAGCACAAGCACTAAAAAAAGCGGTGTCGCATACCTTATTTTATTTATCTTAATAAAAAAATGTTCGTGATGAAGCTTATCTGTGACACGTATATGTTGCCGCAACCACACTAACAAGGAATTGTTAGCTAAAGTAGTCTCTTCTTTAACAGGAAGCAACATCTTGATACCCGTAAATACTAAAAATATACCAAATAAATAAAGTATCCAATGCAGCTCACTGACTAACCAGGTACCGCCTAAAATAACCACCAAACGCAATACAATAGCGCTTAGAACACCATAAATAAGCACTCTTCGTTGATATCTTGCCGGAATGGCGAAATAAGTAAAAATCATCAAAAAAGCAAACATATTATCGGTAGACAAGGATTGTTCAATCAAATACCCGCTGAAAAACTCTAAAGCTTTTTGATTAGCGAACAAGATTCCACGAACTGACGCAAGATACCACCACAATAAGGCATTAAATAACATGGCAAAGGAAAACCATATACCCACCCAGGCAAATGCTTCGCGTGTGGTTACTTTATGATCTTTTTTACGGCCCAACAAAAAAAGATCGATAGCTACTACAATAACTATAAAAACCAGAAAACCTAACCACATCCACCATTTACCTGTCGAATACATGCTATCATCCTGTATGATTTATGCTAAACTCGCACCCATATATGCTAAACTACAATGAGCTCGCAGCAAACATCAAACAATGGAGCCTGGAACTAGGATTTCAACAAATTGGCATCACTGACACTGATTTGATGCAATACGAGCCTCATTTCTTAGCATGGCTGCAAAAAAAATTTCATGGCGACATGCATTATATGGAAGCCCACGGCAGCAAGCGCTATCGCCCTCAAGAACTCGTCCCTGGAACATTGCGCATCATTTCAGCACGTATGGATTATTTACCGCCTGATACAGAGATTCCTAAAGTTTTGCAGAATCCTTCGTTAGGGTATATCTCACGCTACGCCCTGGGACGAGACTATCATAAACTGATGCGCAAACGCTTAAATGCATTAGCTGCAAAAATTGCATCTCATACAGGTTATCGTGTTTTTTCTGACAGCGCACCTGTATTAGAAAAACCCCTCGCAGAAAAAGCAGGGCTTGGGTGGATAGGTAAACATACGAATCTTATCAATCGTCAGGCTGGCTCCTGGTTTTTCTTGGGTGAAATATATACCGATTTACCCTTGCCTATAGACACTCCCGTAAAAAACCATTGCGGCACTTGCAAAGCTTGTATAGATATATGCCCTACTCAAGCTATTGTGGGCCCTTATCAATTAGACGCGAGACGCTGCATTTCTTATCTTACGATTGAGTTACGCGGATCCATTCCCATGGAATTCAGATCGATGATAGGGAATCGCATTTATGGGTGTGATGATTGTCAATTAGTGTGTCCTTGGAACCGTTTTGCAAAATTTACTAAAGAAGATGATTTTCATCCACGGCATGATCTTACTTCCCCAGAATTAGTCACGTTATTTAACTGGTCAGAAGAAGAGTTTTTACGCAAAACGGAAGGGTCTGCTATTCGACGCATTGGTTATGCATGTTGGTTGCGTAATATTGCGGTGGCGCTTGGGAATGCACCTAAAACTGACGCTATTATTCATGCACTCAAAGAAAAATTATTCCATCCTCATGAATTAGTGCGCGAACATGTTGAGTGGGCGTTGATGCAGCATCAACCACCAGAAGCTTCAGGAATAAGAAAATGTTTTCTATAATATTTAAGCTCTTCGATCGATTCACGTATATCATCTAACGCCAAATGCTTAGATTCTTTTTGCACCCCCGAATAAATCTGTGGCGCCCATCTCAACGCTAATTCTTTCAAGGTGCTTACATCTAATAACCGATAATGAAAAAATTTTTCTAATTCAGGCATGTATTTAGTTAAAAACCGTCTATCTTGATAAACCGTATTACCACACATAGGAGATTTACCAGCAGGAACATGCTGCTTTAAAAACGCAAGCATGGCTTGCTCAGCTTCTATTTCAGAAACCTTGCTTGCCTGAACACGCGCCACTAATCCCGATGCGTTATGTTGTTTAGTATTCCAACTATCCATCTTAGCCAGCAATTCATCGGATTGATGAATCGCAAACACAGGTGCTTCAGCCACAATATTCAATGCTGAGTCGGTAACAATGACGGCCATTTCTATAATTCTTTCTTTTTCAGGGTCCAGTCCTGTCATTTCTAAATCTATCCAAATTAAATGATCTGCACTGATAGTCATCTGATAATATCCTTCGTTTAATCTTTGCTATAGAATAGCAGCTTTTGGATATCTCATGCATTACGAAATTTGGATTGCCACGATTATCGCTTATCTGTTCGGCTCTATTTCTAGCGCTGTCATCACCTGTAAATTATTAGGTTTACCCGACCCAAGGACAGAAGGTTCTTGCAATCCCGGAGCTACTAATGTTTTACGCATAGGCGGAAAAAAAGCCGCTATCATCACCTTAATAGGCGATTTTTTAAAAGGCCTGATTCCTGTCCTGCTCGCCAAATGGCTTGGAATAAGTGATTTAGGTTTAACACTCGTCACTTTTGCTGCCTTTTTTGGCCATCTTTACCCCGTATTCTTTAAATTTCAAGGCGGAAAAGGCGTTGCGACTGCATTTGGCTGCATGACAGCATTATCGTGGCCTGTGGGAATTTGTTTACTCGTCACTTGGTTAGATATTGCTTTTATGTTTCGCTATTCTTCATTAGCGGCGCTTGTGACTGCAATAACCGCGCCTTTCTTTACCTATTTTTTCACGAATATGACTTTCACTATCATGGCAAGCATGATGAGTCTTTTACTTATTTGGAGACATCGTAAAAACATAAAAAATTTATTTGCTGGCAAGGAAAATAAAATAGGTAAAAAATCAAAGGTCAGCTAATGACCAACGTGGATAAACTTTAATCGCTAAATCACTGCGCTCACCTGCCAACAAACGCTGACAGCCCACATAAGCAATCATGGCACCATTGTCCGTACAAAATGCTTGTCGTGGAAAATAGACTTTTGCATCTAAGGTTTGTAACTTTGCTCGTAAAGCAAGATTCGCCCCCACTCCTCCTGCGACGACCAATGTATGGTAACTGGTTGCTTGCAAAGCTCTTTTACATTTAATCATCAAAGTATCAACAACTGCATCTTGAAAAGCACGAGCAATATCCGCCTTAGTTTGTAGGGTGTTATCATGTGCTGCGATAGTATTTGCTGCAAATGTTTTAAGCCCGCTAAAACTAAAATCTAATCCCGGTCTATCTATCATAGGACGTGGAAAATGGAAGCGCTTAGGGTCTCCTTTTTCTGCTAAAGCCGCAAGAGCTGCACCCCCCGGATAGCCTAAGCCCAATATTTTAGCCGTTTTATCGAACGCTTCGCCTACTGCATCATCGACCGACTCACCCAAAATTTCATATCGACCAAAAGCTGTGACCTTAACTAATAATGTATGTCCTCCTGAGACTAATAAAGCCACAAATGGAAACTTTGGGGGATTTGGCTCAAGCATAGGCGCCAATAAATGGCCTTCCATATGATGCACACCTATGGTTGGGACACCCCAAGCGTACCCTATACTACGACCTACAGCCGCTCCCACCATTAAAGCACCCACCAAACCGGGGCCTGCCGTATAAGCAACACCCGAAATATCTTTAGATTCCAAGCCTGCCTTATCCATAACTTCATGAATTAATGGAATAATTTTTCTCACATGATCCCGTGAAGCAAGCTCAGGCACCACCCCGCCATACTCCGCGTGAAGTGCTACTTGACTGTACAATACATCCGCCAATAGACCTTTTTTTGCGTCATAAATGGCGACTCCCGTTTCATCACATGATGTTTCTATACCTAATATTCGCATTTCGCTTTGCATTTCTCTCAATTAGCCATTAGAATCTGCCATTCTTTATCAAATAACATGACGGAGTAAAGTCTCAAAAATGCCAAGTATACGCGTTAAAGACAATGAAAACTTTGAAATTAGCTTACGCCGTTTCAAACGGTTGACCGAAAAAGCGGGCGTTCTCGCAGATTTAAGACGCCATGAATACTACGAAAAACCTACATGGAAGCGCAAGCGAAAAAAAGCTTCTGCTGTTAAGCGTCACCAAAAGAAACAAATGCGTGAGCAAATAGCAAAAGAAAAAGATAAACAACGTTAACCCTATTAAAGAGTGCATCAGCATGACAAGCTCAGCGATCAAAGGACAGATCCAGGAAGACATGAAAAACGCTATGCGCAGTCAAGATAAAGAGCGTTTGGCGGTCATACGTCTCATCCTGGCAGCTCTTAAACAACGTGAAGTGGATGAACGCATTGAATTAACAGATCAAGATGTTCTAGCTACATTGGATAAAATGGTGAAGCAACGCCGCGAATCCATTGTACAATATGAGGCCGGTAATCGTCCTGATCTTGCCCAAAAAGAAGCTGTGGAAATCACGGTCATCCAGCATTATCTACCTGCACAACTCTCTAATGCAGAAATTGAAACCATGATAGATGCAGCGATCAAAGAGACAAATGCGGCCTCTATGCGCGACATGGGTAAAGTGATGGGGATTTTAAAGCCCAAAGTTCAAGGACGGGCCGACGTTGCTGCGATCAGTGCCAAAGTCAAAGAAAGGTTGCCTACCTAATCGCTTAGTTTCTTGGTACACGTTACAATAGCGTCATAACCATGTTCAAGCGGTAGACAAATGACTACGGAGCGTATTCCTCGCGAGTTTATTCAACAACTGCTGACTAGAGTCGATATTGTCGACTTTATTGACGGCCGCGTGCCTTTGCGTAAAAAATCCAGCAATAATTATTTTGCTTGCTGCCCTTTTCACACAGAAAAATCTGCTTCTTTTTCTGTTAGCCAGAATAAGCAATTTTACTATTGTTTCGGCTGTGGCGCCCATGGCAATGCCATTGACTTCTTAATGCAATACGATAAATTATCATTTCCCGAAGCGATTGAATCTCTCGCCAAACTCACCGGCATGATCATCCCACGTGAAAGAGCCGCATCACCGAAATCTAACATTAATCCTGACTTATATGAACTACTCAGTCAGGTTGCCAAATATTATCAAATTGAACTACGCCAATCGTCTCTTGCCGTCAATTATTTAAAAAAACGCGGCTTATCCGGCAATATTGCTAAAGATTTTGGCATAGGTTATGCCCCACCCGGTTGGGACCATGTATTACAAACCATAGGCAAATCGGCCACCCTCAAACAGCAGCTTTTCGAAGCAGGTATGCTTATTAAAAAAGATGATGGTGGATTTTATGACCGTTTTCGTGACCGTATCATGTTTCCTATTCAAGACCGCCGCGGAAGGACCATTGGTTTTGGTGGACGCATTATAGACAAAGGTGAACCTAAATATCTTAACTCACCCGAAACACCTATTTTCCAAAAAGGTCACGAATTGTACGGTCTATACCAAGCCTTGCAAGCCCATCGCGAATTACAGCGTGTGCTCATTGTTGAAGGCTATATGGATGTCATTGCACTTTTTCAAATGGATATTTCATATGCTGTTGCCACACTTGGCACTGCCACCAATGCGCATCATCTACAACGGTTATTCAAACATACATCAGAAATTGTATTTTGTTTTGACGGCGATCAAGCTGGCCGCACTGCCGCCTGGCGAGCACTGCTAGTGACATTGCCCATCATACGCGATGATATTCAAATACGTTTTATGTTTTTACCCGATAACGAAGACCCAGACAGCTTAATTCGCAAAGAAGGCAAAACTGCATTTGAACAGCGCATACAAAACGCTTCGACCTTATCACATTTCTTTTTTCAACATATGGGTGCTCAAACTGATTTAAGCACCACCGATGGACGAGCACGTTTTGTTAAATTAGCCAATGAACACCTTCAAGAGTTACCTCCTGGCATCTTCCAAACCATGATGTTGGGTGAACTGGCGAAAAGGGCCCGTATTGATGTCGCCAAACTATCAACGCCTAAACAAGCGGCTAAAACTTCTATTAAGCCAAAAACCGCACGATCGCCTTCTTCTCTACGTCTTGCTATCACTTTATTAGTACAGGAACCAAGCCTTGCAAATTGCATAACAGGACCCTTACCTTCACTAGAAATTCGTGGTTTTGATTTGTTTGTACGATTAATAGACATCATTAAGACTCACGCTATTACGACCACCGGAAGCTTACTTGAACATTTTCGTGATACTGAAGAAGATAAATTATTGTCAAAATTTGCTCATCTTGAACATATGATTCCAAATGAAGGCATAATCCTGGAATTTTTGGGTAGCATTGCACGCCTGAAAAAATTAGCTAACAAACAAATGATAGAAACTATGTTATCAAAAGCTGCTCAAAACGGCTTAACCTCCGACGAAAAACAGTATTTGCATGAATTGATTCAAGAGGGGCAAAGCTAGCATAAAAAACTTGGGCAATATTTTATAATTGCGCTATACTTCATCAACTAACGAACTCTCACCGATCATCTCCATAGTTGAGATACGGTACGCTTCTGCGATGCTAGTTCAAAACAACAACGTGTATAATACCCAGTTAACCCTGGTTTTTACTAACTAACTGATTAATAGGCTAAAATACTATGGATCAAGAGCAAAAAGAATCACGTTTAAAAGACCTCATTAAGCGTGGTAAAGAACAAGGCTACCTCACCTACGCAGAAGTTAATGATCATTTACCAGCAGATATTACTGATCCCGAACAAATTGAAGAAATTATTGGCATGATCAACGACATGGGCATACGTGTCGCTGAAATTGCACCTGAAGCAGAAGAATTATTACTTGCTGACAATGAAGCAGCCAATGACGAAATTGCTGAAGAAGAAGTTGCAAGCGCCCTCGCCTCTGTCGACAGCGAGTTTGGTCGTACCACAGATCCTGTGCGTATGTACATGCGTGAAATGGGTAGCGTTGAATTGCTATCTCGTGAAGGCGAAATTGCTATTGCTAAGCGTATTGAAGAAGGCATGAATCAAATGTTAGTCACGCTTGCCAATCAGCCACAAATGATTGCCGAAGTGCTTGCTGAGTATGATGCTGTCGAAAAAGGCGATGTACGTCTCAGTGATATTATCAGTGGTTACGTTGAGCCTAATATTTTCGCGGGCGAAGAATCTGCAGAAAAAGTGGCGGCTCCTCCTGTTGCTCCAGAAGAAGAGGAAGAAGAAACAGAAGGCGGCGGTTCCGAATTTCTCGAAGAAGAAACGGG
This sequence comes from Gammaproteobacteria bacterium, assembly GCA_013288655.1. GTDB lineage: Bacteria > Pseudomonadota > Gammaproteobacteria > DSM-16500 > DSM-16500 > JABDBK01. The sequence goes on from JABDBK010000047.1 coordinate 8,214, forward strand.
CCCTGATCCAGAAATTGCGAAAGCACGTTTTGCAGAATTACGTCAATTTTATGATGAAACCATTGCTTACGAAAAAAAATATGGGACACAAAGTAAAAAATGGTTACAAAAGCGTGAACAATTAGCTAAATGTTTCATGGATATTAAATTAGCTGCTCGTCAATTCAATAAGCTTTCTAGAAAAATGCGCAGTTTACTTGATGAAATACGCGCCCAAGAACGTTACATCATGAATTTGTGCGTAAATAAGGCACGCATGCCACGCAAAATTTTCATCAGCTCCTTTTTAAATAATGAAACTAATCTTGAATGGTCTGACGGGCACAAAGGAAAAAGCTATTACCATGAACTTGGCGAATTCCTTGCTGATATTCAACGCTCACAAAAAAAATTGCTTACCTTGCAAGAGCAAATGAGAATGTCGATTCCTGAAATAAAAGAAGTGAATCGCCGCATGTCTATTGGCGAAGCAAAAGCCCGTCGCGCTAAAAAAGAAATGGTCGAAGCAAATTTACGTTTAGTCATTTCCATCGCGAAAAAATATACTAATAGAGGTTTGCAATTTTTAGATTTAATTCAAGAAGGCAATATTGGTTTAATGAAAGCCGTTGATAAATTCGAATATCAACGTGGTTACAAGTTTTCAACCTATGCTACCTGGTGGATTCGTCAAGCTATCACCCGCTCCATTGCGGACCAGGCGCGCACCATTCGAATCCCCGTGCATATGATTGAAACCATCAATAAATTAAACCGTATTTCCCGACAAATTCTTCAAGAAACAGGTTTAGAACCTACTCCGGAAGAACTCAGTAAACGCATGGATTTACCAGAAGATAAAATTCGCAAAGTATTAAAAATTGCGAAAGAACCTATCTCCATGGAAACGCCTATCGGTGATGATGAAGATTCTCATTTAGGTGACTTCATTGAAGATATCAATATCGAATCACCACTCGATGCGGCGACTAATACTGGTTTGTCTGAAGCAACGCAAAAAATATTAAATACATTAACACCGCGTGAAGCGAAAGTTTTACGCATGCGTTTTGGTATTAATATGAACACTGACCATACCTTAGAAGAAGTCGGCAAACAATTTGATGTCACTCGTGAACGTATACGTCAGATTGAAGCCAAGGCTTTACGTAAGCTTCGCCATCCTTCACGATCGGAACAGTTGCGTAGCTTCCTGGAAGATCAGGAGTAACTTTTACCAACCCGCGAGAATTTTCTCGCGGGTTTTCCATAAAAAAGATCATGAAAAACTAGAAAATTATTTTCAATCCATATATCATTGCGTTTCTTTTTAGCGATACATCACATTGGGCCCATAGCTCAGTTGGTTAGAGCAGGGGACTCATAATCCCTTGGTCCTAGGTTCGAGTCCTAGTGGGCCCACCAAAAATCCCGATTAAAATCATGTAGTTACCAACACATTATCCATTGTTAACCACCATAGACAAAATCGGTTTCGTGACTTTTTCGTGACCCAACTTTTTAACATGTCTTAACAAGGTAAACGCGGGCCCTGCTCTACCATCCACTACCTTATTCGCAGCTTCCCACAGATTGATTAATTCAGCTGATGAATAGTGAGTCGTAATTCTTGTCGATTTGTGACCTAACAAATCTTGCCTATCTTCAAACGACACACCGGCTGATCTTAATCGTCTACCAAAGGTATGCTTTAAGTCATGCACTCTAACCGCTAAACCGGTTATCTTTCTAGCTTGTCGCCAGCCGTTGTTAAGCATGTGATGGATAGGCTTGCCTTTATAAATAAAAACAAACTCAGCATGTTTTCCACGCTGTCTATCGATCACAGCTCGTGCAACACGATTAAGGATAACCAACCTATCTTCACCGTTTTTGACACGATCACCAGGAATCAAAAACACAGAACCAATATCTGCTATCGGTACTTTGACTTCCCACTCCCAACGTAGCGAACAAATTTCGCTATCACGACAACCGGTATTCACCGCAAACAAGGTCATTTCTTGCAAGTGTTTTGGCAATGCAGCAATCAGTTTGTCTTGCTCTTCCCACGTTAATGGATAAGGTTTACGGCTATCTACCTCAGGTAGCAGTTTAATTTTAGGTGCTGATGCTAGCCACGTTAAACCAAACTCATCCATCCATTCTCCAGCCGCAAGATTTAGCACATGCCGTACCACTTGCAAACCATGATTAATGGTTCGCGTTTTTATACCTTCTTTACGTCTTGCTGTAATAAAAGGCTGTAAGGTTCCCATATGAACCGATTCTAAAGATAAATCACCGATATAAGGATCCAATATCTTTAATCTGCCAGCATCCGAACTGATACTTTTTTTATGCTGGTTCTCCAGCAAAAATTTCATTGCTGCATCCCTAAAGATTCGTTTCGGCCTTACACCATATATCGTAGCTTGACGTATGGTTTCTAATTTTTTGACTAAATATTTTTCTGCTTCTTCAAAGTTACTCGTTCCAGTACTTTCGCAAATTCGTCGGTTGTTGACCTTCTTATCGATCTGCCAAATCCCGCCAATTTTTTGTAACCCTGGAATGTGTTTTCGTCCCATAATTTCTCCTTACTTCTGGAGACTGGACGACCATTGCGTTGCTTATAATGATCGACCCAAGCATCTAAATCAAGCCTATCAAATGCAATTCCTTGTTTACCGATAGGGATTTCAATTAATGCGGGTCTTACTTCCGTGTTAAACCTATTTTTATCCATGCCTACGTAAGTTGGAGCGTCTCGCAATCTAATCAATCGTTGATTCATTATTTTTATTTCCTGTTATTACTAAAAACGATTAATGATACTATTTGTATACTTTAAGTCAAATACATTAAGTATCATTTTGTATAAGCGCCCACTAAACACTTACGATATGTCGCAGGTGTTGTCCTCTTTTACTATGGTTGTTACAATGGCCGCTATTTTGATGATTCTGCAAGGAAAAATTGATGTTAAGAAATGAAAAAGGACAAGATACCTTGTTCAAACCGAAAAGCCCTGAGTATACGATTAGATTGCTTCTTAGCAACGTACAATCAGAGAGCAAAGAAACACCAAAGCTAAAACAATTTAGTCATTTTACTTTAGGTTGTACCTATGCCGATGAAACCTCAAAAGTTAAAATGGCATTAGAAAAATTGGCGGATTTTTTTAAAAATACTATCTCATTTAAAGCTGAGTCAGTAGTTAATTTAGGAAGCGAAGCTCAACCTCTATGGGGCATAAGCCTTAGCTTAGGGTCTAAAGAAAAAAGTCTACGAGCTATTTTCTCTGATCAATTTGATTCAATCATGTGTCCAGAGCGGAATGGTATTCTTTACTTATGGCAACCAACAGAAAATTCTCAAACAAAATGTCCTCATATAACCATTGGCCCTAGAAAAGAAGATCTAGAAATAGCCAAAAAACTTTTAGAATTAAATTGTGAGTTTGTATTTAATCAAGTTGACTACAAAAAAGTTGGACCACACGATCCGCATGTAACAAAAACACTTGAACCTCAAATGGGGCAGGCGATGTACCTACCACGGTAATAGTCTTCTCTATGACCGGGCTTGTTGAAGAGCCCGGTTCTATTATACTTACTGTTTGATTTTTACGTTTACGGCTACTATCCCTAAAGAAATAATACTCTCGCAGATAAATATACACACCTGTGATGAATAATTACTATTTTTTCAATAGGTTATTTATTAATGCCGCTTCGTTCATCCAATTTCGCTCCTTTTTTGCATTTATTGCTTAAATATGGTTTAATAGGTTAATTTTTAATCTATTATTGTTGATTAAATAACCATCCCGAAGTTTCATTAAACTTCCATATTATTATAAATTGTTCAATGAGCATCACAAACTATTTACATAGAGAGACATTATGGATACGAGAGAATCAAAATTATCAAACGAACAACGTCAAGAACTATTTCAAGAGTTACATCACGGTATCAGTCTTGCAAGTCACGCTTCAGACGTTTACCCCAGTATTCATATTATCGCATCCAGTTTACTGCAATTGTGGGAGGGCGGCGTTACTGATTACGAAATTCGCCAAGAAACACGTAAAAGGGATTTACGAAAATGTTATGAAGCACTTGCATCCGCACAAGCAGAAAATGACCAGCGTAGCAAATGGGGTATTGATCCTTTCGATGCACAAAAATTACGTTATCTTTTGGTCCAACTTGAAGAGCCTTCCTATAGTCGTCATTTGCAAATACAAAAGGAAGCCGTAGAAGCACAAAAACGTGAAATGGAAATAGCTAAAGCAATGTCTGCTGAAAGGTATGTTCGGCTTCTTGCAGAAAAAGCAAAACAACCTCATACCGAACACCCTACTCTTAATGCAGTTAACATTAAGAAAGTATTTGGATTAGATGTCGGCTATATCGAATATGAAGATAAAGGGTATAATGTAAATGCAGTTCTCAAAATTTACAGCGCAGACTCTAGTGATTTAGATGAACTATCAAGACGTTTATCAACGAAAGGAATAATACATGAAAAATTGCAAAATGATCAAAAAAATTATTTATCTATAAAAGGTGAAAATGTTAATCAATTGAATATCTTCTTACTAAAATATGCTTCCCCTGGTTTCAGCGAAATAGAAAAAGAACAATGTGAACACCCTTTATTTAATAAGAAAAATATCAAAGATAAATTAAATATCAATATTAAATCAGTTGAATGTTCTGGCAATGAAGAACTGCATCTTAAAGAAAAAATAACCTTCCACCTCCCACAACCTTATGGAGAAGAATTAAAAAAGTTTACAGATGCACTCGATAAAAATAGCATTACCTACTCTCACCCAATGTTTGCAGATTACATTATCATCGAAGACGTCCGTCGTTTTGCGAAAATGTTAAAAGGAAGAGCTACTGATCTAGACAAAGAATTTCATCGCAACAAGGTTCTACTTCCAAATAATCATGAAGCATTTTTAAATAATGCAAATATAAAACAAACTTTTTCCTTATTAACTCATTGTGATTTTCATGTAGACTATCATCACTTTTTGAATCAACTTGGTTATCTTTATATTCAATTTGATAAAACTAATTGGGAGTCTGCATTACATCTATCAGTTGCTTTAGAAAGAAGAGAAATAATGCATACAAGGGATTATAGAGAAAATTATAGTACAAAAATTGATATTAACAAAAATAGCTTATCGGAATTTATTGCTTTGTT
>JABDBK010000048.1 GCA_013288655.1 Gammaproteobacteria bacterium
GGAAACGAAGACACAAGATTGCTATCACTTTCATAGATAAGCACAACTCTGCGCAATTCTCGAAAGTGATTGCAGATGCGTTAAAAGCTTGGCTTACTAAACCTTAAATACAAGATTATAACATCGTACTAATGAAAATTGAGAAACAACATTTATGAATTATCAAATCATGCCAATTGCTGAAGAACACATACAAGGTTATTGTGTTGCTATTGATAGCGTCGCTAAGGAGAAAAAATATTTGGGTTTTCTCGAAGGACCACCTTTAGAGATATCCCGTTCCTTTGTTCTGAATAATATAAAAGACAATTGGCCGAGTTTTATTGCCTTAAGCGAAGGTAAAGTCGTTGGTTGGTGTGATATTACCTCACTTGATAGACCGATTTTTAGTCATGCAGGTGTTTTAGGGATGGGTATCATATCTTCATACCGTGGTAAAGGCATTGGTGAAGCTCTAATGATAGCGACCTTAGAAAAAGCTAAAAAAATCGGATTGACTCGAATAGAATTAACAGTACGTGAAAACAATACTGCTGCTATTAATCTCTATACTAAGTTTGACTTTAAAATCGAGGGGTTGCATCGAAATGCCGTTCGTATTGATAATATATACGAAAACCACATTAGTATGGCTTTGTTATTTGAAGTCATGTTTTACTGAAAGTCACATCCGTTTTTTTACCTGGATTTTGAAGTCGATATCTTCAGACATGCGGTTAACAATGCGGTGTACTTTTGCCAAGCATGTACCACCGCAAAAGACTAATCGAAAATATTCATTTTCTATATCAGAAATAGCATGAATAACTTGAGTAACATAGTAATCTTTTTCAATCACAGCTTCATTCAAATTAACATGCTGGCGTGTTACTGAAATTAATTCTATTAGATTTTACTTTTCCGTACTGACGGGGGAATTGAACCGGGGGCCGCTCAATAAAAGCTACACTAGTATACTTTTTACTTGCTTACCGTGCCAGTTGCATAACTTATATCTGATCCCGATGCTGATGGTCCCTCACTTTTTGTTTGCGCGCTTAATCTGTAAGAACCAGGACTTGTTACGTTTAAATCGCCTTTAGTGAAATCACTTGCATAAAAAGATCCACCTGGCTTTAAATCTACATTTCTAACGATGTCGGTAGATCTCCCATTTATGGTTAGTGTATACATATACTTAAACCAGGCCGTCTGGCTAGTGTCATTTTTTATATTAACTCTATGACTTCCCGATACCTCGATATGTTGATTTACTCTTCCACTCACATTGCTTATCGATGCATTTACGCTGCTGCTCATTACTTTTTTTTTACTAAACTGATCTATTTGCTCCTGAGAAACAGGGCCTTCTATAAATTGGAAATTTGATATTCCATTATTAGTGATAATTGGCTCACTGACATGACCTTCTCCCACTAATACATACGCAAATGCTGCATTACAAACTAATGTGGCCGATAGAGCAAAGATTGTTAATACATTTTTTTTCATAAATAAGAATTCCTTTTGTTGAATTAAATAGTAATTTTGAAGCAACACAAACAGAGGGGAAGAATTTGATTAAAAGAAGAAAAAATCTTAAAAAGGCGATATTGCGGACTGGAAACTACTGGATGATAACTTGTTTTTTGAAGGTGATCAATGTTTTTCTCAGAGAAAATTGAATTCAGTAAATTGATCTGTTTCATCCAAAAAAAGAATTTTTCCCTAAAAAATATTTTTCCGAAACAACAAGCTGCATTTTAAAAATTTATTTTTTATTTGCAATTTTTTCTTTATACTTTTGCAAGAAGATATCCCACTCACATAAGGAATAACAATATGAATAATAGACCCTTGCTAAATAATAACGAACCTAAAATAGATACTGACAAATTGTGCCCTAGTTTATCTGATTCTGCCAATAAAGTAGTGAGATTTCTTACATCCAAACTACAAAAAGATGGGTCCTATGGAGAAGATGTAAAAGATATTGCTTGTTATTTCAAATCTCCCATGATGTTTATTGCTGCAAATGAACCTCAAAAAGCTCGCGCTGTATTAAGCTATATAAAAAAAACCTTCATGTGTACTGATGGTGATTTCAAAACAGAGTCTCACCTTAAAAGTGCAAATTCTGCTTATATTGAATATTGGACTTATACAAATGGTTGGATTATAAGAGCCGTAAATCAATTATCCATAAAAGAGATCGGCAGCGCTGGTTACCAATATCTTTCACAATATGACATGGGCAATGCTGGATTTTTAACGAATGAAATACACAACACCCCTCAAATGACAGATGTTTTAAGCGTTGCTCATTATGGCTTGATTAACCTCGAATCAGATCAACTAGAAACTGCAATTACACTCGGAAACTATTTATGCGAGGCGATCCACAATCAACCTCATTTAGAAAATGGCTTTTATTTGCGTCTGGATAAAGAAAAAAACATTATATGTAATTTTCCAAAAGAGAAAGCTCCATTTTATTTTGTAAGCACAAAGGAACCTAACCAACTTCATTTTATGATTGGCTATCCAGCAGCCTATTTAGTAATGCTTTACAAAAAAACAAACAATCCTTCTTTCTTTAACGCAGCAAAATCATATCTAGACTTTTCGCTATCTTGTGATAAAAGCGTGTATGAATGTAATTTTAGTCATAAGATTGCTTGGGCAGCTTCACTAATTTATGAATGCACCGGTGATGATAAATATTTGTCAGTCGTCAATAAAATTACAACTTATTTTATCGCGAACCAAAAGGATGGTATGTGGTTTTCGGATGACATTACTTCATCTTACGATCAAAGTGCTGAAATTGCCTGTTGGTTTTTAGATATAGTTAATAATATTAACTCGTTCAAAAAAAAAGTGATGCTCGAAGAACAGAAGGATATTTTCAGGATACGCACTAATATTCAAACCAACCTACACTCAAATCCTATATAGATAGAAAATAACCGTCCCATATGAAACGGTTATAGATGTTACCAATCATCAAATAGCACATGAATAATTTCTTTTTCCGAATTGTAATAATAATTACGCTACTGATGAATATTCTAAAGCAATTTTTTTTGCGATGTTTTGGTATAATTCACGTCTAACAGTTCGATGTAATTCAATTATTTTTCGCAGCAAAATAGCCGAAGGATATAAATTCAATCCTGCATATGCTTCATGAAGCACATCTTCATGAGTATCAGCATACAAAGCAATTCCCTCCAAATTATATTCTTTTGTTGCCAAAATATCTTGGATAAAAAATGATATAAACTTAGATTCAAGCATGATATTTTCCTTATCTTTAGTTAATTTCATTAAATGAAAGTAGTCCTTGTATTGTTCCCTGAATATTTCCCTTAACTCCTCGCATAATCGTAAAAATAGCTCTGCTTCTAATAAAATTTTTTCCTCTTTGGATAATGCAGCTGGCTGAATTCCAAATAACAGGCATAGTGGTTCTATTGCTGACACGTGTTCATTACTCCATTTCCTTATTAAAATTATCTGTTGATAGAATCGACAGTTATCATCAGTCAAAATAATGACTCCATTGCACACAGAATTTATTATTTTTAAAAATAACAAAACTGAAACCAGACCTTATTATCTTTAATATCAATCAATCTTAATACATCACCTTTTAACCTTGAAAAACTTATATTTAACAAATCCGAACTTTTCATAAAACACTATCAGTTCCTTACTCTAAATTTTACATTAACAGAAACTTAACTTATAATTTCTAGCTCTTATCAGAGCTTCTTTTATTTGATGAGTTGATAATTTTTCTTGTGCCTTTAATTTCACATTAGCCGCACCAGGATGGTTTCTATAGCAAGCAACTTCAGCTCATGCATAAGCTTCAATATATTGGAACCCATAACACCTCAGGAACAATTTGCTCATACGAGCAATTGACATCACCTAAATAAGCATTGATTTGACTTGATTGCATGAAAGTTGATGAATTGTTATTCCAAATTAATTCGCCATTTTGAATCTGCGCGGTTGAATAACGTCGTTTGCGATAAATGGCTTCCGTTTTGTTTAGATATGCATCATCAGGAAGATAGTTAAATGAATTTACTATTTCCTCATTTTTATCCTGTAATTTTAATAAATTATAATTTTGCATTTTTAAACCTTATAGTTTAGTTATTTTAAAATTATTTATGATTACCTAACTCCCACGATATACGAATTTCTATATTTGGAAAACTTACCAATTTTAAAATTTACTTGCAACATGTTTTTAGTGATTATTTCCAAATTTAGTATTATAGGTAAATATTCTTGTGAATTCGATAAAATTTCTATACAATATGAATTAATATTTGATTTAAATTCCCATGAATGAGATCTAAGATAATCATGATTAAAAAAAAACAAACCAAGATTGATTTAGGTATAATCAGTAAAAATATCAACCAATTAATGGAGTCTTGCGAGATAGATGCAACTGAACTCGCAGAACATACTGGTCTACCACATAGTACAATTAGCCGTTTAAGATCGACCGCTCAAGAATCAAGCCCAACGCTTTCTACTCTTATTCCTATTGCTGATTTCTTTTGCATAACTATTAGTCAGCTTATTGGCGAAGAAGCAATCAACCTTTCATCCACTACATTTAAACCAAGTAAAATGCGAAGAGTGCCCGTACCAGTATTAACCACTGAGACAATTTCAGATTACTTGGGTTCAACAGGCACAATTGAAGCACCTTTTATTTATTTAGATCATGCCATTACAGATAAAAGTTTTGCCTATTTATTACAAGGAAATGCGATGGAACCCCAATTTCCTGACAAAACATTATTACTTATTGATCCGACTATAGAAATTGAAAACCTTGATCATATTCTTGTAATTCCTTCTGGTAAAAAAATACCTTTATTCAGACAAGTATTAATTGATGGTGAAGAAAAATATATTAGAACCTTAAATCCTGCATTTAATGAATTTATTAAACTAACTTCAGATAGTCACACTATTCTTGGTGTGATGGTAGAATCAAGAAGAAATTTTAAATATTTGGATTTACTATCTAGCTTACAAAACTCTAAAACAACAGTGCGCGCTTAAGATAAAATAATTTTAATTAGGTTCTTCTATGCAATCCAAAATTAATCCTCCTGAAAAACTTATTGTATTATTAAGCATGTTATACATGTCTTTATTTTTTGCATCGATTACGGTCGCCTATAAAATTGTGGCCTTTGGGCATGAATTGTATTGCGCTTCTATTCTCATTTTTCCTTTACTTTTTCCACTCAGTGATGCTCTTGCTGAAATTTATGGTCCTAGAATTGCGAAAAGCATAATATGGTACACAATTATATGTGAGGCTGTATTTGTTTCATTAACAAATATTGCAATACATTTACCCTCGCCACCCAACTTTCACCACCAAGCCGAGTATAATTTTTTGATTGGGGGTTATGTTCATGTATTAGTAGCAAACGTAACAGCATTACTTGTTAGTTTTTATTTAAATGTTATTCTCCTAAATAAATGGCGAAGTTTACTTAAAGGAAAGTACTTTTATTTAAGAAGTTTGGGTGCTACCGCTGTAGGGGAGATATCATATACAATCATCACTAATATAATTGCATATTTTGGTATTCTATCATGGTCTGAAATATCAAATATTATAATTTCTGATTATATCGTCAAATTAATTTATTCGGCTATAATAGCCTATCCTGCCGCAATGTTTGTATCTTACATAAAGATCAAATATAGTCGAGGAAGTTACTCTTCGAAATTTAATCCTTTTTCATATAGTGCTATAAATAAAGTGACTGATTTAACTAATTTTGCTAAAAATAAAATTTTCAAATCAATTGGCCCATTAATAGATAAATCGGCCAAGTAATGCATTTTTCAATTAAAGGATCTCCCCATGCTAAAAATAAGTCATCTTTTACTTCATCAAGGAGATTCACTCCAAAACGTTTTTGATATTCTAGCAATCCTGGCCAGGTACTAATGTATCCTAGCAATTGAACTAAATTCCAATGCATTTCAATTTTAAAATTAGGAGTATTTATCCGATGAAAAGGAAACGGAATAGTTTGGTATTGCTCGTACAAATATTGACGCTCGCATGACGGATTTTGGGATCCTGATATTTTTAAATAAATTTTATTTATTAAAAAATCTATGTTCTTTTCGATCACTGATTGATTGTAGCACCAGGCAGTAATCACACCTTTAGGTTTTAAAATTCTTGTCATTTCATCATAAAATTTATTCAATGGAAACCAATGTAATGCTTGTGCTATGCATATAAGATCCATTGATTGTGAACGAACTGGGATTTTTTCAGCAACTGACTGAACATATAAAACGTTAGATAACGAAGGTGCTTTGGAAAGCAACTCAAGCGATATATCGGTGGCGATAATATATTTAAAATTCTTTGATAATCCTTGAGTTGCTTGTCCACTACCTGCTCCGCAATCTAATACATATTTATTATCATTAACTATACTTCGCAAATATTTAAAAAGATCATTAGGATATTGTGGACGATAATGCGTATATTGTGTGGTATTATATAAAAACTTATTCATTTGCTGAATCACTATTTTTGTTAGCTATTAACTTCAAGCGTACACAATCTCTCCAAGTTTGTTCTTGTCCTGCCAGATATCCTAAATAATATGCATCTTGCGAATTTAGTTCCTCAATTACATTTCTATCTGCAAAATCACCTAAAGAAAATACTCTATGTTCATTTGTTTCTATATTTCTAATTAGTATCATTTTTTGGTTACCACATTTTTTACCACGAATAACTTCATAAGATTTCTTAATCTTTTCTGCTTTCAAAAGAGCTTCATAACGCTCGCTAGTTGCAAGATAACTAATTGACCGAATATCTGTTGGAGAAAAGCCAGCGATAAATTTATTATCAGCTACTATTTCTTCCACTAAGCAAGCAATACTGTGGCTCTTTCCTACTACTTTTATTTCAATCATTTGCTTGCCCGTCTTTTGACAATTTGTAATTTTAGTAATTTCATACGATGGTTGGATTCTAAACTGAAGCATTGTTGTTTTTAATAATTTTAGAAATACCTTCAATCTAATGTTTAAATTTTTAAACATAAAATAGAACAGCCCAAAAAATACTCGACCTATTCCCTTTCTATGTGACCAAATACCTGCTTGAAAATTTTCTGATTTATTCATTATAATTTTACCTGTCAAATATTTCGGTTATTTTTTAATCACATCTACTTAAGTAATTAAAAACAGGTAAATATCATTCCTCCTTTTGCACCAAAAAATTGAGTGTGTTCCAAATAATGGAATAAATTTAATTAATTTCATATGTAATTTCCTTATTTATTATTATTTAATTTTTCTACCCTTTTATTTCTTTATTCAATCCATTCTCCTCGCGGCATAGATTACTATGTGATACGTTAAAAAAAACAAATTTAATTAGAATGTCTATTTATTAGCTCTATTACTATCAATTAATATGAATAATTATTCATAACTGGTCTACAGCGCAAGCCTCCGAATGCCGAATCTGTGCTTAACAGCTTAAAGTGTGCCAGTTGGTCGCAGCTTCCGTATCTTCGAGCTCAGCTGGACCTCGTTTTAGATTTCGAAATACTGCTCATCAGGTTTTACATAAAGCCTTATTTTAGCCAATGCTAAGCATGTTCCGTTCGCCGCGCTCAACACTGCCCATATAGGTTCGATCTTAACCAACTTCGTAAGCGAAATTCTCCTGATAAAATCCTAAAATCAATCTGCCAATATTTAGAACCATTGGATTTTACAAATAAATACATCCCCACCCCCATCAAACAATTTCATGGGGGTTTGGGCGTCTGCTTTAGCATTTTTCACGGCTGCCGCGGTCAATTTCATAAGTTCAGACTCCTTTTTGTAGGCATCACTTTCTTATAGATCCAAAGTGCCGACAATTGTACCTACAGTTATGATAGGAATCCACAGGAATGAAAAAGACGCAAAAATAATCACTAAGAGTGAAAAGCCTCAATTATCAATGAATTAAGATGATGATGGTAACGCGGCGGCGTCAATCGCATTGGTTATGTAATCAATTGAATTAAATAGGATATCTAAATGTGGTTATTGAGGATACCCCCAATAATACCCCCATTTGAGCGGTGTTTCACTAATACCAGCAGCTCTTCAAGTACAAAATGTCCCTTTTAATTGCCTCTGTTTACGAGTTTCTGTCCATTTCCACCAGCGCTCTTTTTTGCCAGTTCGAGCTTCATTTATAGCAGCAGCAAATATATCCCAGACACATGGATCATGAGGATGGCCCGTTATTTTTTGTAATCGGATATATAGCTCATCGGGACAGGCATTTGCAAGATCATTAATTGATTTAATCTCGAGCAACTGCAAATCTTGATAGGTTGCAGACCCAACATTCATAAGAGTTAAAAGTTCACTGTTTATTTTGAGAGACTTAGTTTTATGCATATCGTCTAGCTCATCGGACTGCATATCTCAACAATAACACCATTCAAGTCACGAACATACGCAACGTCTTGCCCCCATGGTTTTTTTGTTGGTTCTTTAATTGCGGTGGCTCCATTACTAAGGGCATGGTTATAACTTTGCTTTACATCATTTGCAATTAAGGCGATTTCAAATCCAGCAGCGTCACTATTGACGTCATTTTTTAAAAATGTAACTCCATTAGATTGAGCTAAAGAATTAGAGGCAAAAGCAAGTTTAACATTACCCGTATTTAATTCTCCATATTGTTTGCTTTCATGTAAAAAACTTTGTTCTAAATTAAAAGCATTTTTATAAAAATTAATAGTAGCTTCAACGTCAGAAACATAAATTATTGTGTAACCAAATTTCATAATGCTATTCCTTTTAAAATAAATTCCAATCGAATAGGTAAATTTTTCCACTGAGAAAATTGAGACGCGATTAAATCGCTAACAAGAGCTTCGGTTATGGTAAATTTGTTTGTCATTTTTATCTCACACACTTTTAAGACAAGAATCCGTTTTAGCAAACTCATTAATAACTAACTGCGTAGATGAAACCAATATATCATCACGACGAGCTGTATCTTTTTTATCGTGCCCAGAATAGATTGTAATAACGATTGGAGCACAATTCGGTGGCCAGATTATTGCAATATCATTCGATATTCCATAGTCATTACCAGCACCTGTTTTATCTGCAACAATCCAACCTTTTGGCACACCAGCACGGATTCGAGTATCTCCAGTGGTATTGCCTTTCATCCAATTAACTAATTGATTTCGTGCGGATGGAGATAAAATATTCCCAAGAGTTAATTTTTGCAAACTTTCTCCCATTGCGGTAGGTGTTGAGGTATCGCGCATGTCTCTAGGATTTGAATTTAAGTCTGGCTCCCAGCTGTCTATTCTAAAGGTATTATCACCAATAGAACGAGCAAAGGCGGTAACAGCCTCAGGACCACCTAATTTTTTTACGATAAGATTTGTTGCAGTATTATCACTATACATCATGGCTGCAGCGCATAGATCAAATAACGTCATTCCTTCAGCAACATGTTTTTCTGTGATGGGTGACCAAAAAACTAAGTCTTGTTTTGTATAAGCTATTTTTTGTTTAAGTAAATTACTGTCGGTTTCACTCTTTTTTAACATAGCAGATACTGCCATTAACTTAAATGTACTTTGTATCGGAAAACGTTCTAAAGGACGATATTTAATAGCTTGATTATTTGCAGTATTAATTGCCAATACACCTATTCTTCCATCTAAGGATGTTTCAAGGTCTTTAAATTTTTCGTTTATAAGTGAAGATTCATTCTTGTTCGTGCTTGCGAGCAAAGTTATGTGGTAACAACCAAAAACAATTGCCGCTGTTAACAAAAAATTCTTAATACAAAATCGTTTCATATGTTTGCCTTAATATTTTTAAATTTTATTGTAATATTGTTAATAATGAGTGACTTCATATCGCAACTGCACTAAGCCATTTGAAAAAGCTTGTGTTGTTACTAATCGACACCATTTATCGTCATTAATGTTGCTAAATAATTGGATACCAGAGCCAAGTACAATAGGAATGATTGAAATAATAAGCTGATCCACTAATCCCATATTTAAGAATTGGGATATTGTTGCCCCGCCATCAACATAAATATGCTTGAAGCCATCAGCATGCAGTTTTTCAACCAAATGTTTTATGTCGCCTTTATAAAGTTCTGCCTGTTTGCAGACGGACTGTAATGTTGAGCTAATAACAACAACACGCTTCCCCTCATAAGGCCAAGGATCAAAATGAGACACCACCTCATAAGTGTTTCTACCCATCACTAACACATCAATCCCAGAAAAAAATTTGCTAAATCCGCAATCTTTATCTTCGCTTTCATCAGTTGGCGGGTTAAATTTTGTGAGCCAATCAATGTCACCGTTTTTCCTTGCAATATAACCATCAATGCTAGTAGCAATGAAAACAGATATTTTGGGTCTATCACTCAGGGTCATGACACACCGCTTCGATATTGTGACCATCAGGACCTATTACAAATGCACCATAATAATTCGGATGATAGATTTCACGTATGCCTGGCGCACCGTTATCTTTCCCACCCGCAGCGATAGCAGCTTTATAAAATTCATCGACTAATTTGCGATTATTTGCACGAAAAGCAATGTGAATTGGGGGTGTTGTTTGGTTGCCTTCCTTCAACCAAAAATCAGGTTTGCCATTTACAGCAAGACCCACCCATTTTTCCCATTCCATAAAAAGTTCATATCCTAAAGGTTTTAGGGCGGCTAAGAAAAATTCTTTGGATTTTTTTGTATCACTTACGTCTAAACCAATGTGATCTAACATGTTATTGCTCCTGATCGCAGTCTTTAAGAAGGCAAAACCCACAGGGTGGTCATCATACAACAAGACAGAGATAAGCTCTAGCAAAGGGAGCATAGTGTTGCTCAGATTAAGTGGGTATTTTTTGATCAAGACAGTCGTGTTTGAGATACGCTTATCTTAGCAATACAAATTACCACCCCCTCTCCTTTTTCCATTCCTCGTCACGCTTTTTACTCTCAGCTTGATCAATCTGCCAACGCTGATGTTTTAAAAATTCAGTGAACTTCTCTGCTTCAGCGATTGTCATCTCTCCATCAGCAACAGCTTTTGTAATGTTATTAGTAAAAGCCTGGTGTCAGGCCTGACATACACTGTAGGTAGGAAAACATTTATTATTTTTTTTGATTGCATAGGATTTCTTATTTTTTTAATAACGATATGGATATCTCTGGGCGGCGGCTATCACATTGGGTAATTAACTGTCTGATTTAAAATGGTTTATTGAATGTGGTTTTTCTGAGAAGCCCCCACACGGCCCCCTATTTTTCTGTACTGACGCGGGAATTGAACCGGGGGCCACTCTATAAATAAGCTATCCCAATTACTTTTATTTGCTTACCGTGCCAGTTGCATAACTAGTATCAGATGCAGAAGCTGATGATCCTTCTATTTTTGTTGAAGCCGACATACGATAAGAACCCGGAGATGATTTATTTAGATCTCCCACCGTTGTATCCGAAGCATTGAATGTTGCACCTGGTTTTAAATCAATGTTTCTAGAATACGAGCCAGCAGTATATCCATCAATAATGAGCTCATATGAATATTTGAACCACTGCGCACTATTCGTGTCATTCCTAATATAAACACTATGATTACCTCTGACACTAATATGTTGATTCACTCTACCGCTAACATTCATGATACTTGCTTTTGCATTGCCTTGCCGGAACTTTTTTTTTGAGGATCAGCGGTGATAACACCTGTATTCTCTATGACTGTAAAACTAGGATCATTCTTTACAATCACAGGTTCACTTACATGCCCCTCACCTGTCAATTCATATGCAAATGCTGCATTACAAACTAATGTGGCCGATAAAGCAAAAATTGTTAATAAATTTTTTTTCATAAATAAGAATTCCTTATGTTGAATTAAATAGTAATTTGGAAGTAATACTAGCAGGTGGGATGAATTTGATTAAAAGAAGAAAAAATGTTAAAAAGGCGGTATTGCGGATTGGAAACTACTGGATGATAACTTGTTTTTTTAAGGTGATCAATGTTTTTCTCAATAAATAATTTCAGTTAGTGACCCACTTCATCAGACCTTCCTAACGACAATTAATATGCATTGTTGTCGTATGTTTAATTTAGGATGATTTGACTCTAACCATGAACGACGATCATCCCTTAAATTGATCAGATTTTTTTTCAAAAAGTCGTTTTCAACTTTAAGTCGCCCAATTTGTTGATAAAGCTCTGCAAGCTGTGATTCATAATCCACTTGAAGTGCCTTTGTTTTGTTGGTGAATAATTCAGGTAATGAGTCTAGAGCTTGACGCTTCCATTGATTTACTTGTGTCATATGGACGTCGTATCTAGCGGTGATTTCTGCTGCTGTCAAGTTGCCTTTAATTGCTTCCAGTGCAATTCGTGCTTTTTCTGCTTCTGCTGCTGTCAAGTTGCCTTTAATTGCTTCCAGTGCAATTCGTGCTTTTTCTGCTGGGGTATAGCTTTTACGTTTAACGCTCATCTCGCCTCCAATTTCCAGCGAGAATTATATCTTAATTTCCTCTAAAATTGGTCTAGATTTTGCCACCCACTATAATAGTTAAAAATATCAACTCGTTCAAAAAAAAAGTGATTCTCGAGGAACAGAAGGATATTAAATTAATATCAAGCAGTTTACTTACAGCAAAGTCATTGTTCCAGGATACACAAACATCGAATATTCAACCCAACCTAGGCTCAAATCCTAAACCGATAGAAAACAATAGAATCAGAAAATCTCATGGACTGGCGAAAAAACAATGGAAAAATGTGGTATATTTATGGTATAAATGTGGCAAAATAATAAATAGATTTTGTTAACTAATTGTTAAATAATGTTTTTTGGAGGTTACATGGCTTTATCAAAACCTTCCTTGTTTAGGACTTCACCCCCGGACTATTTTCATCTTTTTGATCAGAACGCTTTTGTTGACGGGGAAAAGGTCATAAAACTTTTGAAGTATAAAAAGGAGGATGTATCTATCGCAACCAATATCCCGCTCTCTTCGATTCGATACGAAGAGAAGAGAATGCCAGAAGAACTGAAAGAGCGCCTTACCCAATGGGCTACAGCACTAAATTTGGTTGCTGGATTTTTTCACGATGAGAAAAAAACGATTATTTGGTTTTCTATGCCTAACCCACTTCTTGGAGGCATGACCCCTAGGGATATGATACGGGTTGGGCGATTTAAGAAGTTGCTTAATTTTATTCAAACTGCCTTGGATGAAAACCAGAGGGATAATTTAGA
>JABDBK010000049.1 GCA_013288655.1 Gammaproteobacteria bacterium
ATAGGGAATATGGATAGCTTGTTGAAATTTAAGCAACCAATATTGTTTTTCTTTGGCATAAGCACGCACAATCGATTGGAAGATGTTATTTTTTCCCATGTTTAATGTTATGCTTTTTCGCTTGATCGTTCTCATGCTTTCATCTTATTAACTTGATTGATGTTATTTTTTTTACTGCATTAGGATAATATTGAGGATTTTGAAGATGAGATGGTGGTAGGCGTTCTTTGAATTCACTGAATTTGTATACTGTCATTCTTAAATGTTTCTGTCAAATTGTTTTTTGATTTTTAAACCATAGACAATTTGATGACTTTTGTCTATTTTTATGTATAAAATTGTTTACTATTAATTACTCTCTTATTATCTCGCCTGTCGAATTGCACCACAGTATATGTCTTTATCTCCCATGTGTGGAGAAGGATAACTTGAGTTGTAATGAATAAATTTGAATAAATATATTGAAAACTAGCTAATCCCCACTTAGATTGCGGTTGTCAAAAACAATAAATATGGTAATGATTAATTTTGATTTGACTATCCAATTTCTGTCAACACTGTTGACAGTTTTCTTGTTTCCTTGATGAGTTTCATGAAATTGCTTCATTCGCCTTACAACATATTGTCTTTCAGGGTTTATCATCGACATGTTTTTTTCAAAAAACGATCAAATTGTTGCCATGACGATCAAAATTTATGATAAAATGACACTTTTTTATGAAAGCTATTCGGATTAAACAATTTAGTTGAGTTTTTGACAAAATGATTTTCTTAATATTTTTTCAATTTGATTAAACGGATAACAAAATGACTAAATTTCCTTTGATTTTATTGCCCGGATTACTAAGCGATGCTGGACTCTGGTCGTATCAATGTAGTCATTTATCAGATATAGTTGATATTATTATCCCTGATTTAAATCATGCCTCAACACCCGATGAAATGGTTTCGGCAGCAATGATTGATGCGCCTCCCCATTTTGCTTTAGCTGGACATTCAATGGGAGGTTGGGTGGCACTAGAAATCATAAAACGATATCCAAAACGAATTTTGGCGCTAGGGTTATTTAACACTTCTGCACTACCTGATAGCAATGAAAAACATGATTTTCGACAATCCATGATTTTAGAGGCAGAGAAAAATAATTTTGCATTCATTATAAATACGTTACTCAATGTATTTGTTTATAATAAATCGGTGATAGATCAAGTTAAAAAAATGTTAGAACGAAATATCTTAGCATTCATTAATCAGGAAAAAGCTATGATGATGCGAGGAAATTTAATCAATATACTTGATACCATAACTTGCCCAACTTTAATTATTCATTCTGAGAATGATGCTATTTTTAATATGCAAGATAGTCAGTTATTAAAACAGAAGATAAAACATGCCACATTATCAACAATAAAAAACTGCGGTCATATGAGTCCAATGGAATCTCCTGATATAGTGACACAGATGATGAAGGTATGGCTAGAAAGCATCATATCTTATTGACTAAGGTCGCCTGTTCTTCGCCCTGGTCTCATTATTATTCGTTGTGCTTGTCATGTCAGTCCCAATGAGGGGAAAGTGATGGTTATTTCCTGAAACATTCATTCCACCCATTAAAGCACCCAAAAATCCCCCGCAAAGTGCACCATGCACTCCTACGAATATCATTAAGCGTAACACCGCCGATGGATGCGACCATCGCACATAAGATATAATAGTTGGGAAAGCCGTCACAAAAGCAGTTAATGTGCCATACTTAACACCTTTTTTCGCTCCTTCATAAGTCGATGAAAAAAGTCTATTACGCATGGGTCGTGGCACAAGTCTTTTCTCATTAGAAACTACTGGTTTTTCTTCTGAGTCCTTGACGTCGAGTAATGTACCTGATTTATAATTATTATAAAAATAATACGCTGCTAAACTAGCATTAAGAGCTACAAATCCTCCCACGCAATAAAGAGAATAATTTGGATGGGTACTTCTTTCAGCCTTTAACAACATATAACAGATCATATTATGAGTGAGATGAGATGCAATCGATGAAATTAAAGTAGCTTGACCTGGTGCATATAAATCCTGCTCACCAAAAATTTTATCTAACTTTACATCCTCTACATGCGATAATGCAAAATCTGCTGAACTGATCACCGCAGCGATCATATTATCAAATTCTTGATGTTTCGTTTTATTGCAAACCTTTTTTAATATTTTTAAGGAAGATTTTATACCATTTTTGATGATTCCTCTGTGTATAATTTCTTCTAAAATAGGGGAAACAATACACATTTGTAAGAAAAAATGACCTTCTACCGAACCCATGGCTTTATCATATAATGGATCGAACAATCGACGAGCCAATAATAGTCGCGTGTCTGTTTTTATAAATGAACCACTAAAAAGGGTAAAACCATGGTTTTCTGAGGTTTCTTTTTTTTCACTGAGACCCGTTAAAAAAATGGGTATAAAAGTCATGATGCCGTTAATTACACCTATTTTTATTTGTTCTCGTATGGCAGCAGGACTGTAAATGGATTTTGAATCCTCACGATTTACGTTTTTATGTAGCATAACTATTTCCTCGTTTTAAATATTTATGTGGGTATTCTTATATTGATGTTCAATTTCTTGGTAAAAGAGATAAATTTGAAGCTATTCTAAAAAGTAATCGATTTGCGCTCATTTTGCACTTTCCGATAAGTCATTTATTGAGCGGAATTATATCGTATGTACAAGCAATGTGCGTAGGTGGATAATCCCCCTAGTAAGGGAAGAAGGTCGTGGCTTAAATAAATAATTGTTAATGTAAATTTCACTTTTTTAACTTGAAATTTACATAAGTATATAATATACTCATTAAATCAACCAATTAGAGTGCAAAAAATCATGTTCGCACGCGCCATCACTCCCACTTTGTTAAAAACCGTTAATACTTTTCCTATTACCATGCTGACAGGCCCTCGACAAAGTGGAAAGACGACCTTGTTAAAAAATCAGTTTCCAGATTTTAGTTATATCAATCTGGAAGCACCCGATATCTTATTGCGCATTCAAGCAGATCCGCGTGGTTTTCTATTTTCTAATGAAAAAAAATGGATTATTGATGAAGCGCAACACTTTCCAGAATTATTTTCTTATCTACAAGAATATCTGGATCAACATCCTAAAGTGGGCCATTTTATTTTGTCCGGATCCCAAAATTTTTTATTGAATGAACAAATTAGCCAATCATTAGCAGGAAGAGTCGGAATACTAGAACTCTTACCACTGAGCTATTCCGAATATTTGAGCAATCCTGCATCGCATCCAATGACTTTATGGCAATTTCTTTATCATGGAACTTATCCGCGGCCTTATCAAGAACACTTGGATTTATCAATTTGGTATAACAGTTATATCCGCACCTATATAGAACGAGATGTGCGTAATCAATTGCAGGTTCGTGATCTATCCAAATTTCAACTATTTTTAAAATTGTGCGCAGGTAGGCATGGACAAATTCTAAATCTAAGCAGCTTGGCAAATGACTGTGGTATTTCACAAACAACAGCAACAGAATGGATGAGTATTTTGGAGGCAAACTATATCGTTTATCGCTTGCGTCCCCATTTTCAAAATTTTAATAAACGATTAATAAAAAATCCTAAACTTTATTTTTATGATACTGC
Source organism: Gammaproteobacteria bacterium (assembly GCA_013288655.1). Classification (GTDB taxonomy): domain Bacteria; phylum Pseudomonadota; class Gammaproteobacteria; order DSM-16500; family DSM-16500; genus JABDBK01. The sequence goes on from JABDBK010000049.1 coordinate 3,663, forward strand.
TATTGTTTGCCAACTTTTAGGAATTGAAACACCTGAGCATTTAGAAGTTCACTCGCATCGTGGTGCTATTTTTGAAGGATTTGTTTTAACTGAAATTATTAAAATGTATATATTCAAAGGAAAAATTCCAGCGTTTTATTTTTGGAGAGATCATCTTGGCACAGAAGTCGATGCACTTATCGAAAAAGGAGAAAATTTTCTTGCATTAGAAATTAAGTCCAGCGCAACATTCGATCCAGCATTGTTAAACGAGCTAAAAAAATGGTTAAAAATAGCAAAAGAAAAATGTCATTATTCAGGCTTGATTTATGGCGGCGAAGAATCTTTTAAATTTGATGGTATGGATATTATTGCTTGGAATAAATGTGCAGAATTTCTTTTTGAGAAAATTTAGAGCGGGAAGATGGGTCATCATCCTACATGTTAAAGTTTATAACATGTAGGATGATGGCACTTGACCCCTTTCTTTATAAGTTACCATACATTTATTAGTGAAGTCATGGGGTCAAAGATCGAATTGAGAAATGTTAATGCAAAATAAACTTATCTCAATTCGATATTTGACCCTTCTTTTTTATAATTTTCCAGATGTTCTGCATTGTCGAACTTCATCCTCTAATGGAACTCTTGCTATCGAAAGCTCGTTTAATCTTGTATTTAATTCCATGGCTTTTTGTCTATTTGCTTTTGCTTGTTCAGTAACAGGTATCAACCTAATGAAATCTTTTGATTCTTCAGGTAATTTATTAAATTCTTCTCGTAATTCTTCAGTTTCGGATAAATTTAGATAAAGATTACCAAGTGATTTTAAACATCTGCTTGTAGACATTTTAGAACTCCTCATTTAATGTTAATTATTTATTAATGTATGCCAAGTCTTATCAGACATCATGATCAGCTATGTTACCAAATGACGTAATAACAATTCTAGGGTAAAAATTCCCTTATTTAGAAAAACCTTTTACATTAAATGATCCTTTATCTCTTAGTTTATCCCAAGCATTTGCAGATGGTTGCTGAGTGAAATGTGGTTGAAATAATGACCTGCTCGAATGACTACTTGCCGACTTGGTATTTGGTTCTGTCAACAAAGACAAAGATGCTCCTGGTAATGAAAAACTACTTGCACTACTTAATCCAAATGCTTTAGATGGTGAGAAAAATTCACTTCTAAATTCAGATTTTGCTAGCTTATCCCATGCTGTTAAAGGTGTTGTTTTTAGAGAAAAGCCTGTTGATAAAGATACATCTGCCGATCTTATGCGTAAGGTGTCCCAACCGGTTTTGGGTGCGAGGCCATCAGATAGTCCTGTTAATTTAGGTAAGGGAGTGGAAAGATAAGGTTTAGTTTCCTGTTTAGGAAGTTGGAAATGTATCTTACACATATCAGTTTGGGTGGATGTACAATCTGTTAACTTTGGCATTGCTAAAAGTTTATGATCACTATGTGGAAGTGATGAAAACAAAGTTAATCCAGCAGGCTTATCTTTTGTTAAAGAAAAGCTTAATCTCTCGGGAGTGAAGTTCATTGCGAGTGGCGGTAGAAATTGCGATGGAGCAGCTAAAGCATTCGATTTAGGAAGATCCTTACTATCCATGAGTGATTTTATATAACGAGAAATGATTTCAGTGGCTTTACCAGGAAATGCTAATAATTCAGCAGTAGCTCGTACTTCTATCATACGAGAAAAAGCTAGGCGTTCCTGAGTTGTCGTACGAGGCATCTTATCAATTTGTTCCCAGGAAGGAAAATGTTCTAGCCCTTTTTCAGCTACATGACTTGCAAAAAGTGCAATTGCAGCAGGACCATTGCCTATAGCTAATCCCATTGCCGTAAATGCAGTACTTTCCACAGCTATATCTACTCCTGCATCTCTCACAGGGTGTTTGCTATGTTGATTAGCACTCATAGCAGCTAAAAAACATACGACAGGTAGTTTTAATAACCTTGGAGCTTGTTTATGAAAATCATGGTATAAAATATGGTCTCGAATATGCATCAAATCATGATAAAATTTTAAAGCTGCGTTTGAATGGTTATCATCTTTTTTTACTGGGTTATTAGTCAGCTCATGATAAGGTGTATAATAAGGTGTACCTAAAAAATCCTTGCAATGCTTAATAACATTTTCAAATTCATAATCTGACATCTCTGCTTCCATATCAGGCGAATAATTCTTACCTAGATTGCCATTTAATGTTCTTGATGTTCGTTTCCATTCTCCATTTTGGCGGGCAAACCCACTTACTGTCATGCGTTCGCGATAATTTTTCCACTCATCTCCAAAAAGTGAATAAAATAATTTTGCATGATAAGTTTCTCCCTCAAAGCCTTCTATCGATTCAGGCGAGCGAAAATAAATATATCCTTCTTCAATGGGTTTACCTTCGATTTCAAATTCACGATGACCATCAAGATCATATATAACCAACCCTATCAAGTTACCTTCTGTAAAATCAGATTGGTCTGATACCTGAAAATCTGATACTTTTTTAACTCGTTCTTCGGTGACATTTACAAACATGAAACCGCCAAGTTCAGTCGATGATGCAGCCATGGTATTTCCTCATTAAGTATTTGGTTGAGCATTTATTCTGACAACAACAGCCGGATCAGGCGCATTTGGTAAAGCAGGGTTGTTAAAAAAACGAGGACTGTCAGGTATCGCTGTTAAACGGGGACTATCCGGTGCTTTTGCTTCTTGCTCAGTAGCCAATGTTTCGTCTGGAGCTTCTTTAGCATCTAATGCAGGTTTAAGTTTATTTTTGATTTCGGTGAGTTGATCAGAGCCATCTTTTATAATGCTGATGTCTAAGTTATAACCTTGTTTTCGATAATACGTCGCCAATAAATTATGAATTCCTAAAAGTCGTGAAGTGATTTCAGGTAAATGCTGTGCCATTTCATTGATATCTGAACAATCTTCTCGAAGTACAAGCTGAATTGCATTAAGGTTTTCTTTAAGTGATTTATAACAACGCCATGATGTGTCTACGTCATTTATCCATTCTTCCTGTAATGTGAAATGCCCCAAACATTCTTCATATTTTTGCTTAATGAATCGTTCATCTTCTTCTGACAAAACTTTTTTTACTGGCTGATCATTTGTTGAAAGCATGAGTGCCAAAAGTTGATAATAATGCATAGTTATTTCAACCTGTAATGGAGAAACAAACTGAAGAAGTGATGGTGTAGGAGCATGCTTATCTTCATCAGGCGATGTTTGTGCGGCTTCTTGATGGATAGCATCCATGACAGCTTGTTTTGCTGCAGGTAGTGATGCAAGCAGCGAATCCACTGGCCAAGGTGTATCAATGGTAGCGGTATCTAAGTACGTGGTTGATCGTTCATGAATGGATTTTGAATCAGGTAAATTCGTTAATACTTCTGGAAATTTTGTACCATCATTTTGTGACATTCCAGCGATACTGGGACAAAATTTTAATAATGTTTTATAGCCATCCAATCTTTCATAAGTTGATTTTAACGCACTTTGGTAGGGTTCTTTGCCGTGACCTATACCGGCATCGTGTATAGTTTTGATGATATTTTTTCTTTGAGTTAGTATATAATCATCCCGGGTTTTTTGAAGATAATCTTTATGTGTTTTATATTCAGATGCTAATTCCACTGCATCAAATTGACGCTTATTCACAAAACGTTGTGATAGATCAGAAACATTTTGGACAACAAACACACTGGGACTGTTGGATATTGGTACAGTCTGAAGTATATAATTATTACTCGTTAAATCACCGTCAAAACCGTCGGAACTATAAGCAATAATACCCATTCCAAGTCCAAGTCTGTTTCTATCTACTTTAACAGTCATGCTAGACGAGGCATTTCCATTTATATCATATCTAATCTTATATAAATTAATAGTTTCATCTTTATTTTCCTCGTTTTTAATTTTTTTAGAAAATGAAATGTCACTTGTTAAAATCCCCATTTTTTCTCCGCTTCTATTTTTAATGGTTATATTAAACGAGGATTTATTTGATAATATATTTAGGCGTTGTAAAAATGAAATATTTTTAATAATCATTTTTTGTTCATCAGATAAAGTATTTTTAAATTCATTAAAAGAAATACATTTTTCAGAAATACCACTTTTGAAATATGTGCTATACCAGCTTCCATTACGAGGACAATGAAAGTTGAATCCTATATCAAGGTTACCGCCTGTTGCGGTTTCATTATATAGCATGTCCAAATTAGATAAAGATATTTGTAAATCTTTGGAAATATCAAACACCATTTTTTCATCAGTTAATGCCTTTTGATCTTCTAATTTAAGTAATTTTGTATTAATTTCCTTATTGACCTCATTCGTTGCCATTTTATAAATAGATTGGATATTTTTAAGTTCCGCTTCATATGCATCAAATAATTTAGTATATATAGCAGGATTGGTTTGTAATGATTTAATAAAATGAGATAAATTCTCTGCGACTTCCATTGAACTTACGATGGTCTCTTTATCATTTTCAAGCACATCATTAAACTCTTTTCGAAAATCAAGATATTTGTTTACGCCATAGAGCCATATCATAGGATTAGGAATGGCTGCGGTATCTATTTTTTCTTCACCCTTCACCATGGGAATATTAAATGATTTTTCCAAAATTTGTGCTAAGAACGCCATGTTTTGGATAGCTTTTTCGGGATGTTGTTCGACATCTTTAAATTCAGTATTGATATAACGTAATAAATCATCACGTTGCGCCGCTAATTGTATGGTACCGGTATGCAATGGATTTGCTGAAAAGTGACTATCTTTTTGTATCCAGTTCGATAGTTCGTAATTAAGCTTTTTGATTTTCTCAGGCGTTATAGATGCTTTATTTTTAATATAAAAATCAATTTTATTCATTAAACGATGAAAAGGCTGTAAATGTATTTCTTGACCGCTTGCGACAGTAAGCCGCATCATATTATCGATACGTGTATCTAGATGTTGTTCTACATCATTTAATTGATTATGAATATTCTGTGCTTCGGCACGTATCAAAAGATCTAAGTGTTCTACACTTTTGATCATAACATTCAACATTTTTTTCTGGTTATCCGTCACCATTTCAAATCCGCGCAGCATATCGGCATGCATATGGTAGATTTGATGGGATATGGTCTGTAAATAGGACAAAATAGCTTGCGCAAAAGCATTATCATCTTTTTTTCTTTTCTTAAATACATTATAAATACCAATAACAGCCGAAACCACCATACCAATTTGACCAAGTGTAGCGCCCATAGCAACGAGACCTTCGGGTAGTGCTTTGCCTGTCAATTGGGATAAGCCAACACTGAGATCCAAACTATGATTTAGCAGGGAAGCTGTTTTTTGTAATGATTCGCTGCGAGCCATTCCACCTATTTCATGCAAGGTCCCCAATGCTTGTTTCATTCCTTGGAGATTTTCAGCAAGTTGTTTAGGATCTTGAGTTTTTAATTTCGCTGATGTTAAATAATTTGCGACAGTTGTCAGTGAATGCATTAAAACAGGATCAGTTTGTAACAATTGCTGATTTTGATCCGCTGAACTCGGCGGGGTTTTATTAAGTACAGACGTAAATAATGCTTCGATGAATTTCGGGTTATCTTGTAATAACTTAGCTTGATCTTTCCAATATAATTGAAGCAATTGCTTTTGTAATGCTTTGTTTAATATAATATCTTTATTAGTAAGAACAGATGTAATAAATTCTCTGTTTTCAGTTATTTGTTTTGGAAGGGCATTCCAGTCGTTTAAGTTGAGACCCGCATTATTTTCCTGTTGTTTAACAGATTTCGCGAAATTGACTGCGTTTGATATAAACTCATGCGTAGTTTTAGCTTCTTTTGGGTGTTTGGGCTGTGCTTCAGGAGTCGCATGTAATGTTCGACCTGAGGAGAGTTTTTTTAATTGCTCAAGTATGTCTTGAAACTCAGGAATGTTTCTCGTTGCTTGCATATCAACCTCGTCTTTACGCTATTTTTTGCTAAGGGTGCAATTTTACATTAAAGACCTGTTTTTATACAATACGGGGATTTTTCCCCTATGCAAAAAATTTATCAAAAGATGCGTTGGTTATAGATGAGTTATCGCAAAATATCAGGCCAAAGTTGTTGAAGCACTTTTTCAATCAATTCAGCTTTGGTCTTAACATGTAATTTATGTTTGATATTTTCAATATAGTGTTCGACTGTTCTTGCGGATAATTTTAGATGGTTTCCAATAAGTTTAAAAGTTTTACCCGATATCAATAGTTGTAAGCAACGCAGTTCTTGTTTGGAGAGATAAACATCGCCGATTGACATGTTTGGTAATAACATTTCTTTTTGCGATTGGGTAATGAGTCCGGTATTTATAATTCTATCCAATGCTTTTGCCAAAGGTTCTGCTTCAGGATATAAGGTGTTATCAGTTAATGCTGATATGCCGAAAACGGCAACTGGATCATTCGTTGCATTGTAGACAGGAAATTTGAATGTAATAGTTGAAAAATGAATATCATCTAACCTTAATCCAGCTTCATCAAATAGTGTCATCTTTCTATTGCTTAGAACTTGTCTGTTATTATGGCCTAACATTTCCACAACTGATTTAGGAAAAACTGCGTTAAATGGGGTATCTTTTAAATCCATATCTGAATAATATCCCATATTTTTTGGGATATTGGTAACTCGAGTTAAATGATTAGCATCAATGAAGGTATCATTAGAATTTACAAAATAGCTAATTAACGGCATTGAAAAAAGATTCTCAATAGTCGTTGATGCCGTGAATTGATTGTTTGGTTTAACCAATTTCACGCCATTTCTGTGTGGTTGTATTAATAATTCCGGGTTTGTATCTAATTTCATATTGTTTAGTGATGGAAATGATAAAGAGTATGTGAAAGTATACATAATATGATGAAATGTGTAAATAACAATCAACAATAAGGGGGTTTTCCCCCTATTGCGCATTGTATGTACATTTAATATAATTATGCTCATAATTATACCTGAGAATACAAAATGAGCATAAATCGATCAATTACTAGAATAGCTAATTTATTTCATAACCCAAGTACACCTAAACGATCTTACGTACATGCAGCGTATATGAAAGATACTTATAATGCGCTTCGTGATGAAGCAAAACAATTATCACCTTTGAATGGTGCAGTATTTCGAGAAATAGGCGTAGTCGAACGAATGTATCACATGAAAAGTGATTGTGGTTTGGCAAGTATTAAAATGGTAAAAGAATTATTTTATCAACTAGGAGATCAATTTAGACCCACTCAAAATAAATCCAATGTTGGATATTCTCTGACACCTGCACTTATTGCAAAAATTATGCATCATTTACATGCAGGAACTTTTGATCTGCCGACCACACGTGAAACTTTATGCTCTGAATGGCAAGAGCTTCATAAACAGTTAGCAGGACCGAAGTCTAAGCTTTCGAAAACGAAAATTAAAGAATTTTTAGCACTGATTGCATCTTCAAAAAAAGAAAGTGGTTCATATCATACCACGGAAAATATTTTATTAGAATTTCTTTCCCGTAAGGCAGAAACACGCTCTCATCTTACTGAAGATTATTTGGCAAGTTTACATCAATTACAACCTGTACTTCAGAAAAGTTTACATAGCGAAGACAAATTTAATGGTAAAGATATAGCAAAAGGAAAAGATGCTATTCATTGGCTTACGATTGAAAAAAATATAGAAGTAAAAAAACGTATCATAAATGATGATCATGAAAGTATCATGGCTTATTTTATGATAAGCAATAATCTTCCTCAGGTTAAACAATCTCGCTATTCCCCCTCCGATGGTAAAGGTGGTGATAAAAGACATCCAGTACCCGATTGCGCAGAAGCAGCATTTCGAAATTTATGTAATGGTTTATTATGGGATGGTGTAAAATTTAATTTTTCACACTTACCTTCATCGTTGAAGCCATCTCAAGCATTACGTGATTTTTATCAAAAACAAAATTATGGAACGATTCAAGTTAATAATCGCGACATTGGTCAAGCATTTTTCGATATGGTCTCAGGACATGATTCTTTATATTATAAGAATGATTATTATGAACTTAGGGCTAAGAATACGATAGAGAACTTATTTAAGCTTATGGAAATTCTATTTGAAAGTACAGCTACTACATTCGAGGAATTATCCAAACAGTTTTCTGATGCACGTGTACAAAGAAAATTTATTCGAAAAGGAGATGATGTTGAAATATGTATCTCGGATGGAATAAATAAACCATTAATCATGACGTTTGTGATCCATGAACATCATGCTGAACTGCATGCTCCCGAGCTGTTCACATCTTCAAATTTTTCGTCAAAAAGTATTTCTATTCCATTTGATTCTGATTCATTATTAAGTTTTATGTTAGAGAACAAAACTCGTTCAGAGTGTGGGTTAATTAATAAAAGGAATCTAGAGTGTTCTGATCTTATGGCATTATTCATTTATCGTTCCCACACTCCTGAGAATGCACGTGAATTCTTTCATAAATCGATACCTTTTTTGCATACACATCCTGAATTAAAAAACATCGTGTTATCAGGATTTCCGGAAGGATGTTATTATGCATTATCTAAAAAAATTTATTATGAAATATGCGATAAAAAAAATCCATTAGTTATACAATTTATCCAAGATCTGAATATTCATGATCTAGCAACGAATGGCTTAGGGGAGACTTTACTAATTCTTGCTGTGACTGGCGATGAAGAGGGTAACACATTTAACCTGATAAAATTATTGATCGATAAAGGTGTGAATCCAAATATTAAAGTAGATGAAATCCCGTTATTGTTTTATGCGCAATCGCTTGAAGCCGCAAAATTATTTCTTGAAAAAGGTGTTGATCCTCATGAAACGAATCGTCGTGGACGTACAGTACTGCATTCTTGTAAAAATCCTGTCATAGCAAAATTATACCTTGAAGAATACAAAGCAGATCCTAATGCAAGAGATCGTTATCATAATACACCATTGCATTTTTGCAATCATCCTGAAATAGCAGCACTGTTGCTTGAAAAGGGTGCGGATCCTCATGCGAGAAATAACTCTGGTCAAACACCGCTTCATGGAAAAAATAATGCGGAGTTTGTAGAAGTATTACTTAAACATGGTGCTGATCCAAGTGCTAAAGATAATAATGGAGAAGCACTATTGCAACAGATCTGGTTAAGTGATGAAGTAACGATATTATTAATTAAATATGGAGCTGATCTTAGTATTAAAACGGAGAGAGGGGATACGTTATTGTATAAATATAGAAAAGATTTTCAAATAGTTAAATGTTTACTTGAACATGGCGCAGACCCAAATGCCACAAATGACGGTGGATTAGCATTGCTACACCTTGTGTCTGATCCAGAGACAGCTCAATTATTAATTGAACACGGGGCTGATCCTAATATTAAAACAAAAAAGGGTTCTACACCATTACATATTCGCGTGGATAATACGGGAGTAGTGAAAGTATTACTTCAACATGGCGCAGATCCTTATGCTAGAGATATCTACGGAAAAA
>JABDBK010000050.1 GCA_013288655.1 Gammaproteobacteria bacterium
ATTTCATAAAAACTTTGTTGAATTTTATCCAAATAATCGATTTGCTGCCATGTTATCTATTAAAGGTTATTCACCAGTTACCTTTCAAGGCATGCTCAATGAATTCGGTAAATTACCCTTTGAATATGTGATTACACAATCGTTTAGACCTTATGACAGGCATGTCGCAAAAACTGCTTTACGCGATCAGCAAATGGAAATGCGCCAATCTCGGGATGAATCTATTACTCAAACAGAACAATTAAATGATGCGTTTGATGATGCGGCGAGTGGTGAAGTAGGTTTCGGGTTACATCATTTTACCATGATGGTTTATGCCGATGATCAGGAAACACTCAATAAACATGTAGGACACATCATCTCTCAATTTTCACACCTTGATATTGCCTGTATACGGGAAGATATGGCAGCTCAATGTGCTTACTGGGCGCAACTTCCAGGCAATTTTCATTATATTTTACGTGCAGCCCCCATTTCCACCCGTAACATGGCAGCCCTCGCAAGTTTTCATAACTATCCTCAGGGTAAACTGACAGGCAATCATTGGGGTGATGCAGTCACTGTCTTTCAAACCCAAGCAAGTACACCTTATTACTTTAACTTTCATCATAAAGATGTCGGTAACTTTCTTGTTTTTGGATCCATGGGTAGTGGTAAGACCATGCTTACAGGTTTGCTCATCGCCCAAAGTTTAAAGTTTGGCGGTAAACGAGTGATTTTTGATAAAGATCGCGGGCTTGAAATTCTCGTTCGAGCGATGGGTGGTTCCTATGATCGTATTAAACCAGGCATAGCTACGGGTTTCAACCCTTGTCAGTTAGAGGATACACCCGAAAACAGAGCATTTTTGATGACTCTTTTTCAGTCTTTATTGCTACCCGTAACCGAGGCTGAAAATGAAACTATTGTTTCAGCCATTGAGAGCATGTATCGGTTAGATCCTGCCTATCGTCAATTTTGTCATATCGCCGCCTTTTTTGGTGCACGTAAATCAGGTTCCTTACGTAATCGATTTGATCAGTGGCATAGTGATGGGGTTCATGCTTGGTTATTTGATAATGCTATTGATACACTTAATTTAGGTGCAGATGTCTTAGGCTTTGATATTGGAAGCATCTTAAATGCCAAAGATGTTAAAAATCCCGCTCTTATGTATTTGATGCATCGTGTCCAGCAAGCTATGGTCGGTCAAAGAGGCATTATTTTTATTGACGAAGCTTGGCGAGTCTTAGGTGATGAGTGTTTTCGTCAATTCATCAATGACTGGTCGAGAACATTGCGTAAACACAATATTATTCTTGGGTTTGCCACGCAAGTTGCAAATGACACAGCGGATAGCAAATCCATCAATGATTCAGCATTTACCAAGATATTTTTCCCTAACGCAGCGGCAGATGAAAAAGTCTATATCGATCACCTTGGGTTAACGCCACGGGAGTATCACATTGTAAAAACCTTATCCGATGATCAACGGTATTTTTTATTGGTTCATGGTCATGGGGTCAGCAAAGAATCTGTGATAGCACGCATAGACATGTCTGAATTGAAAGAGGACATGGTGATTATCTCAGCGCGTGAAGAAAGCCTTTTACTATTCGATCAAATTATTGCTGAAGTGGGTGAAAACCCCGACGTTTGGTTACCTCTATTAAAAGCTCGAATGAAGGAGTTGATACCATGAAACGATTCGTATGTTTGTTTTTACTTTTATGCTGTAACTCAAGTTATGCCAATTGGTTTCAGGACATTATCGATTGCATTAACAAACAAGCAATGATATCGAATGGCATGATGGGTAATCAATTAGCGTTGAGTTCAAGCATGTTATCAACTGAGCAAGATATGCAAAAATTACTCGATCACTTAAATGATCATATGACCAGTCACTCAGGCTATGGAAATTATCAATTTCATGATTATCAATCCTATGGCGGTGATGCAAAAGATTGGTCAGCGTTGATGGTGATGGCAGATCGTGGGCAAGGTTCAGGTGAATTAGGGCAAATCATGGGATCTGTTTCAAAGGAATTCCCTTCTGATCGTAATAGTTATAATCGTGGTGTAAGTGATTCCCAAGCACAGCGATATTACGCCGTAAAATCACAAACCATGTTGGCAGCCCGCGCCGCCAGTCAATTGGATTATAACAAAATCCAAGATCAAATCGCGTATCAACAAATGCTTTTAAAACAAGTTGAAAAAACCAAAGACTTAAAAGCTGCCATGGATTTATCAAATCGTATTCAAATTGAGGGAAATCTCATTCATTTAGAAATACTCAGGCAATCCGCGTTTATCAATCAACAACAAGCAATGTCTCAACAAGGTTCAGTAATCAGTGCGTTATCCAATGCGAAATTCTTAACAAAAAAAGGAGATTAATGATGAAGAAAATAACTATTTTACTGTGTTTGATGTTAGCGGGATGTGCAGCGACTCCCATGAAAGCGCCTTGTGACTATCAAGCGCATTTTTGTGGAACAAAAATAAAAATTAATCCGTGATAAGGAAGAATGATGATAACTGTCAGTAGCTTTTTTTCAGGATCCATGAATACGGTTGATGCCGTGATTGGGAACTTTGTGAGTCAGGCGTACACGCATTTTATTCAGGCGAATATGTCTTTGATCACCTTGTTATTTACTTTTTATATCATGCTCATGGGTTATAGGTTTTTAACCCATCGTATTTTGGATATGGGAGAAATCATAAAACATTTGATTGTGATGTTATGCGTGTATGCCTTAGTGATGAATTGGAAATTATATCACTTATTCATTTACAACATTTTTACGAATGAGCCAGCCAATATTGCTAAGATATTGATTGATTCAACAAGTTTTACGACAGGAACTGATATTGCCAAGGCGCTTGATAAAATTTATGAACTCATTATCAATGCGACCGTTGGATTCTTTGGGCAAGTGAATTTTAGTCTTGCGGGTATTGCCTTCATTTTTTATGCGCTTTTGGTATTTATCATAGGCACATTGATGTGTGTATTCGCATTGCTATTATTTATTTACGCCAAAATGATGATGGCAGTGGCACTTGCATTAGGACCTATTTTCATCTTATTTATCTTATGGGAACCTACCAAAAACCTCTTTGGGGCATGGCTAGGAAAACTCATCAGTTTGGCTCTTATACCTGTCGTGACATCCGCCATCTTAGTGCTTATGTTATCTGTTATTAACGTAACTTTGCCTCACCTCAATCAACCTACGGAACATATGCAATTTGTAGGCGTCGCGCCGTTCTTAGGCTTAAGTCTTGCTACAACTTTGATTTTATCCCAAGTACTTTCGGTATGCAGTGCTTTAGGTGGTGGCATTACCTTAACCAGATTATCAGCAGGTGCAGCGATTGCATCCTCTGCATTAGAAAAAACGGGCATGTCATCCGTAGGTCGAAATGTCGCGCAACGATTACGACATACTTCTACTCATAGTTCTCATTTTCATCGATACGGGAGTTAAGCATGAAAGTCGATTATAAAGAAGCCGCCAATTGGGCATACGAACGTTATCAATCACAAAGTCTATGGCTGAGGCGCAGTCTATTTGGTTTGGCAGTGACGACGAGTTTACTTGCGGTATCTCTTGCAAGTCACCTGATGCTCATGCCTTTAAAAGAAAAAGTTCCTTATCTCTATGCTTTTGATCATGCAACAGGTGAAATCACAAAAATTGGATCGTTAGAAAAAACGACGCTTTCTGAAAACTGGGAATTGTCACGATATTTATTGATTCATTATGTCATGAATTATGAAAGTTATGATGTCGATAATATTAACCTTCCTTATCAGTTAGTATGGGCGCAGTCCGATGATCATGTGCGATCTCAATATGAATCTTCGATGAAAAGCGATAATAAAGCTTCACCCTATCAAAAATATGGAAAAGATAAATATGTGACGGTTAAAGTCATCGCTATCAATCGGTTAAATGACAATACAGTCGATGTGAAATTAGAAAAAACACTTCACGACCGTACCAGTCATAGTGAACAAACCATGCAAAAAGAGGCGATCATTCGTTGGGAATATCAAACCGCCGAAACATCACAAAAAATGTTAGATCGTGATCCCCTAGGTTTCAAAGTTACCTATTACCAAGTCAGTCAAGTCAATCTCGAAAACTCAGAGGAGAAGTAGTATGAAGAAAGTTCTTGTTACCAGTATGTTGATTTTATCTAGCAGTGTTGTGTTTGGCGCAAGCCAGCCGCATCGAGTGGCCGCTGATAGCCATATAAAACTCGTGCAATATGATCCTAATAATGTGGTGTTGCTTAATGGGAAATATGGTTATCAAACGCAAATTGCTTTTGCGCCGAATGAAGTTGTGCAAAATGTGTCATTAGGCGATAGTATGGCGTGGCAATCGGTGCCGGTAGGCAATAATCTGTTTATTAAGCCTGTCGCTTATTCAAAGACGAATATGACCGTTTTAACAAATGCACGTAGTTATAATTTTCAACTTGATTCGGAAGAGCAAAACAAACAGCCTACCTATAAATTACAATTCATATACCCGCAAGAAGGATTTAATCAACCGGCATCAACCACAGGCTTTGATCCTGAAAAACTGAATATGAAATACAGTTATACCGGCTCAAAAGACCTTGTGCCTCTATCCGCATTTGATGACGGAACGTTTACTTATTTGAAATTTAAAACAGGAGGCGCTTCACTTCCTGCCGTTTATACCGTCGATGAGAAACGAAATGAATCCTTAGTCAATTATCACATGCAGGGTAACTATGTAGTTATTCATACAGTAGCCAAAGCATTAACTTTACGTAATGGTGAAAAAGTGACTAGCGTTTATAACGATTTGGCCATTAAGGGGGTTTAATCTATGGAAAACAAAAAGTCATTGGATTTACCAAAGAACAAAAAAATCATCGCAGCCGTGATTATGGCATTGATGGCAACAGCGGGTTACGTATGGCTAAAAAAGGATACAAAACATGAAGAACTTAAGCCTCAAGAAGAAGTCTATTCCGTACAACGTGAAGAACCACAGGCGACGAAAATGTCTCAAGCTGTGCTGGCAGATCATCAAGAACCCGAAGTTGCTAAAGTTGAACCACCTAGCCAAGAAGTGATTGCAGCTCGTCTTGCCTTGATACAAGAAAAACAGCAAGAATTGCAGCAACGGTTAGCGGCACCTTTGATGCCTGTGAATAATACCTCAGAACCTGAATCAGAGACTAAACCTGAGGTGTTCCGAAGCAGTAATGCCAATACCCAGTTTTGGTTAGATTCAAGCCGAAAAGAGCTACAGGTGGAAAACGCGGTTCACATGGGATCACTCAGTTCTCTGGTGGCAGAAGGTAGCTTCATCCATGCGATTTTAGAGCCTGCCACAAACTCGGATTTGCCTGGATCTTTACGCGCTATTGTGAGTGAACCTACGTATGCTGAAGATGGTTCACGAATACTGATACCAAGAGGCAGTCGTTTAATTGGAGAATATAAAAGTGGTATTCCACAAGGACAATCTCGCATCTTTATCGTATGGAATCGCTTGATCACACCCGAAGGTTATTCGCTCAAATTAGGCTCTCAAGGCGTTGATAGTTTAGGTCGAGCAGGACAAGGTGCCGATAGCGTTGATAACCACTTTTGGGAGCGATTTGGTTCAGCATCGTTGCTATCCATGATAGGTGCAGGAACCGCTACTTTAGGTGTATCAGGCAATGATCAAGGCAATTCAGCATCGTCTTATCGATCGGCGTTAGCAAATAGCTTTTCCCAATCCGCTAGTCAAAGCTTGGCTTATGATGGTGGCATTGCGACAACTTTAGAAACCTGGCAAGGAAAACCCATCATGGTCTTTGTCGCAAAAGATCTGCATTTTGACGATGTGTTTAAAACAAAAGCTTCCTCTATTCATATTCTTTAGAGAATAAAACATGTCTATGAAAGCATTGGAGCGGCATTTACAGCCGCTCATGACTTATCTTTTAACGGATGGGGTGACTGAGATTTGCATCAATCGACCAGGTGAATTGTTTGTTGAAAAGAATAGTCAATTTTATCGATATGAGGTTCCAGAGTTAGAATATCGATTTTTAGAATCTTTGGCAGGGCTGGTTGCGGAATTTAATAGCAAGGATTTTCCGACACCATTGGTTTCAGGCTCGCTTCCTATGGGTGAGCGAGTGCAATTTGTCTTGCCTCCCGCATGCGAAAAAGGACATATCGTGTGTTCAATACGCCGTCATCAACGACGTGATTTGACCATTGATGAGTATGAGCAGTCCGGAGCGTTTATGGGTTTTGTAAATAAATCCAGAGTGGATCATAGTCTAAAAAAATATTATCACGATCAGAACATTCCAGCATTTATTAAATATGCGATACAAACCCGTAAAAATATTTTGATTTGCGGTGGCACAGGTACCGGCAAAACAACTTTTTTAAACGCATGTCTTAAATATGTGCCTTTGCATGAAAGATTGATTACGGTGGAAGATGCGCGTGAAGTCAGTATTCCTCATCCAAATGCCGCGCATTTATTATTTAATGAAGAAGATAAACAAATCACATCACTTAATATTTTCAAAGCTTGTTTACGTCTACGTCCAGATCGTATCTTTTTATCTGAATTACGCGGATCCGAAGTGTGGCCATTTTTACGTGCCGCTAATAGTGGACACCCAGGAAGTTTAAGTACGCTTCATGCGGACAGTCCAGAAGGCGCTTTTACACAACTTGTTTTTATGATGCAACAAGCAGGTTCTACGTCGAATGAGGAACAGTTACGTCACTATATTAAATCCATCATTCATGTAGTTATACAGCTTAAGCGTGATCCGGAAAGATTTATGCGAGTGGATCATATTTGGTTGGGTGAAAATGCTCTGGAAAATGTTGGGAAGTGAATTCCTATCATTTTCCAGAAGAAATGCTTATTAAGTCATGGTGTTGTCTCTGCTTGCTACTGCCTTGGCGGGTTTGACCACCCTCTCACATCGTACCGATGAAGATGATAGGGTGGTCAAACCCGCCAAGGCAGTAGCAAGCTCGATACAACACCATTCAGCTTAAATTCATTGGAGATAAAAATGACGAAAGAATATTTATTATCAGTGAGTGAGATGAAGATTTTAAGATTTTTAAATGAGTTTGGTTTTTGTGAAATTGAACAGATTATGAAAAGATTTGAAATGAGCAAGTCGAATGCCTATTTTCATATGAAACAATTGGTACAAAGAGAGTTTTTAGTTAATGCAAGAGTCATTAAGTATCAAGCAAGAGCATATTATCTTACACGTAAAATCATAGCTATGTTGGAATTGGATTTACCTGTGATTCGGCGTATACCACTTCATGTCTATGAACATCAGTTAGATGTGATAAATATACATATCCAGTTAAAAAAAATTTATCCAGATGCCTTATGGATCTCAGAACGTCGATTGATGAAAGCAAAGAAAAACGATCATGATCATTTACCGGATGGCGTACTATTTTTTTCAAAAGACAATCAATGTGCAATTGAAGTTGAAAAGACGCCTAAAGCTAAAGGTAGGCTAGAAGGTATTATGTTGGAATATGGGTTACAAAAAACCTACAAAGAAGTTTGGTATTTTTGTTCAAAAGCCGTTTTTCCTGCGGTAAGTCATTTTGCAAACAGCATGCCTTATATCAAAGTTTTTCAATTGGCGGAGTATGTATGACAACGTTTAATGATAAGCTTAATGATTATATCAATGGCCACCCACGTGAATGCCTTATGATCTTAGTGATGATTTTGGGGTCTGTTTGGCAAACTATCCCGACTCTCTTAGGCTTTATCATTTATGTGGTTTATTTGAAAGTTATCAAAGCACCGCGATGGAGTTTGGTAGCAGTGGGGATCTTTGCTGGATTAATAGCCATCCTGCTTCATCTGTCTATTGTAAAAGGCTTTCATCTCAATAAAGCATTTTGGGGGCTGCTTATTGAGAATAAAGTTATTGAAGCAGGTTATTTTATCATGACTGATAACCTAGCTTATGTTTTGTGTTTTCCAATCATCATGGCGGGTTTATTAAGCCTTATTGATTTAATCAAAGGAAATCCGCACGAAAAGCCCATGAAAGAATTACAAGAAGGGACTCATCCCAATGCGACAGTAGACATAGATGAAGCCATGATATCTAAAGCCTTACATCGTTTAAATGATAATGATCATAATGGAACTTTGCTTGGTGTTTCTATGAGCAATGCAGAACCATTAATTATACCTGATCGTTATGTAAATCAGGTGGCTTTGGTTTTAGGTACAACAGGTGCCGGTAAAACCATTACGCTGAGGCGCTTCTATAAACGAGCGCTCAAAAAAGGTTATCCTCTGATCATTGTTGATGGGAAGCCAGATGATACAAATATTGCATGGTTAAAAGCATTAGCTATTGCGCAAGGACGACCATTTTTTGGATTCAACTGTGATGAAAACCGTCATTATGATCCATTGGCAAATGGTGGATTTACGGAACTGAAAGATAAAATCGTATGTTTAAAAGATGAATGGAGCAGTGATTATTACCGATCCATTGCAGAAGCTTACTTGCAAACCACTTTTCGAGTGTTATTAAAAACATCGATACATTTAAATTTACATCAAGTCATGGATTGTCTTGTATATAAAAATTTAGTTTCACTTGCTCATACAACCCAAGACGAATCGCTTATGAAGCGAGTGCAACAACTTAAAAGTTATGAAATGAAGGATATCAGTGGGTTACAAGCGCATTTAGATATCTTAATAAATTCAGAACTAGGTTATTTCTTTGAACGTAATGGAAGTTCATTTTCATTATTGGACGTTATTCAACAAAAAGGCATAGTTTATTTTGCACTTCCTGCTTTACGATTCCCAAGCTTTTCAAAGGTGCTTGGTAAGTTAGTGATTAACGATATTAAAGCTGTCATCGAACGTCATAAAGCGAATGAACATCCATTGTTTGCTGTGTTTGATGAGTTTTCGGTATTTGCCGGAGAGCAGGTCTTAAACCTGGTGAATATGGGTAGAGGCAAAGGCGTGCATGCTATATTCGGTACTCAAGGATTAGCTGATTTAGATCAGGTGGATGATTGTTTTAAAAGTCAGGTATTGAATTGCGTGAATACTATGATTTGTCATCGCCTAAACGATCAAGAAAGTGCTGAAGCTGTGGCTAATTGGATAGGCACGAAAGATGCTTTTACTGTTACAGCACAGCTTAATACGAGTCAAGGTACGACAGGGATGGGAACGGTGAGACGTAACAGAGAGTTTATCGTGCATCCGGATCAGATTAAACAGGAGCTTAAAGTTGGGGAAGCGTTTTTTGTGAGCAAAGTGAGTGGGTTTGAGTGGAGCAAGGTGCGGGTTTTGGCGTGATTTGTATTATTCTAGGCCTAATTAATTTGATTGTTTGTGGAAAAATGACCTTACTTTGCCGAAAACGGTATTTGGGCTTTGTTCCAGTAACAATAAAACCCCTGAATTCAGGGATTTTATGTGAGGTACATTACCTAAATGGGTCGAACTCGGTAAAGATAGAAAAAGCCCGAGTTGCTCATTGTAAATTTAATTTTTGATGAAAAGTTATTTTCCCATCTTATGATTTGATACTATTGGCTCAACACGCTGTTCTTCATCAAGAGTCTTATAACCATCTCCCCTTATTGATGCATACATGTCATTAGTATGACCCTTATATGGGGGTTCAATCGAGCTGTTCGTCTCTTTAGCTTTTGTATCTTCTTTTGTGGAAATGTTCTTATGTTTGTTGCTCTCCATATCCAACTTTAATGTCTCTACATCTACATCATCCCTAAAGTAATCAAAAGCATACAAATGTATTCGAGATGTTGATTCAATGAATTTTTTTAAAATAATGGCCGTATTAGATTGTTGTGCTTCAGGCTTTAAGTCGTTCGGTATTGTCATTTATTAACCTCATTTTTTATTGATTATGTTTGAATATCAATTTTCAAACGCATTTTATACATTCAATTTCATTGTATCAAGAGACAGAAAATATACGTAAATAATATGGATTTTTAAACATTGCCGAAAATAGACGGGACTGTTGAAAAAGCCCGGTTTTTTTTAAAACTAATATTTAATTTTTAAATTTAACTTCATTTTTTGCTCACTTTTTTCAGAATGAGCAATAAAAACATTAAATATAAAAAAGCTACTATCAGCCTTTTCATATTTTGGACACTTGCACTCATATAAGCCTGAATCTGCATCTTTTTCATGCCTCTGTATTTTGCTCGAGACAAACAATGCCGATTTTTGGCTTCACTTATTGTACCTTCCATTTTCCAAAAACGTTCGGTCATCCTTAAATAAAAGGCTTCGGTTTTCATTTTCACCAAAAAGTGCTCAAATAACTTTTGATGTGGATGCCGTCTGATCAATCTCATATGATGCTTAAGAACAGTTGCTTTACATGATTGCTGAATAGGACAATTTTTGCAAATTTTCCCACTCAAACGATAACCAATGCGGCCATCATCTAATTTTGAAGGAAAAGGTGTAAGATAATTTCCTGCCGAACAACGATAACGATCTTGATCTTCTTCGTATATAAAGCCATCTGCTTCACCTACGATAGAACCACTTTTCCCGCTAAATAAAGGAATTATAGGTTCAATGCCATGATCAATTAAAGATTGCAGTGATTCGCCAGAACCATAAGCTCGATCAGCAATAGCCTTGCTTATATGAATATCATGGTTTTCAATAACATTTTGTAATTGTTCTACATATACTTGGGAATCATGACAAGCACCTGTCGTAATTTTTGTATCTAGTATAACGCGACTTTCTGTATCAATAGTCATGTGAGCTTTATATTTTAAACCTTGAGATTTTCCTTTTTTAAACGAAAGTGTTGAATCAGGATCGGTAGTGCTTATATGTGTTTTATTGCTAATTTTTTTGTAATTGATTTTTTTAGAAACCGTCTTTGTTGTTTCTTCCTGGCTTTCATTATTTTTAGGCATCATAGAATCAATTGAAGCATTTGCATTAATCAGAGTGCTGTCGGTCATTACATCAATGTCACTTTTAACCAATCCATATTCTTTGCATTGTTCTATAATTTTATTAAAAAATTGTTGAAATATATTCACTCCTAAACGATCACGTATTCTGGTTAGGGATGAATGGTCAGGAACAGTATCTTCAAGTGATAATTTGCAAAACCAACGATAAGCCAAGTTATACTGAATTTCTTCACAAAGTTGTCGATCGTATTGAATATTATAAAAATACCCTACTAAAACAATACGAAAGAAAATTTCGGGATCTATGGAAGGTCTGCCATTATTCGAACAGTAAAATGATTCGGTAAGATCTCGTATGAAGCTTAAATCGATGCATTTATCAATTTTTCGTAATAAATGATTTCTAGGTATTAATGACTCGATATCGAAATAATAAAATAGTTGTTGCTGATATTGTTTTTGACCTTGCATAATTCACTTCAAAAGTATAAATAATCTTAAAATGAATTATATCAAATCATGGTTTTTTTTATAATAAAAAAAACCGGGCATTTTTCAATAATCCCGGTCCATTTAGGAAAAAATTATCAAAAAATTTATCTATATAATTGCACAACCTAGGCAAGAACTTTCTTCATTTTTTTCTAAAGTTTCTTCAGCAGATTCATCAAAAACGGATTGAGCTTTCCAAGCGTTTTTTACCGCGATTGTTTCTTCTTTAGAAATTTTTAAAAACCGCAATGCTAATTTACAAAAAATGTTCAGGCTTTTTAATAGGTATATCATAGTCTTTTTCATTAAACTGATATTCTTGATTCTTTGAATGATAGCCCACAAATTTATTAAGGATATCATTAGCAGTTATTTCTGAACATTCAAGTAACTCTAACACGGCGGTTATAATAAGTTTTTTTTGATATTTAAATTCATCAAATTCTTCCTTAAATTTATCGAGTATACCGGTAACTATTTCTTTACTATGAGGTTGAAGCATTGCTGAAATCATTAAATTTTTTCTTTTTTCAGGATCACCTTCGGAAGCAAGTTTTTCTGCAATAGCTCTTCTTGCGTACAAACTATTACCCTTATTATTAAACATACGTGGATTTGAACCAGGCATTGTTATATTCCTTTTTTAATTTTGAGTAGCACATTATACATTATATGTGTATCTCTTCCGAAAATAGAGGGACCAATATGGGTGTAGCAATATTAAACAGCTTTTTCAACAAGCCCAGACAAAGTAGGCAATGTTTAAAGAACAATAATCAAACATCTTTGCCGCGCTTAAGATAACTATCCCATCCCGTCTACTCCTTCAATCGTACCACAACTGGTCACCTTCACAAGACCTTACGCAAGTCGCTACGTGCCCCTTGTGAAGAAGGCGCTGCGGTTGTGGTCGCAATCGATATGGCTGCCCAATTACAGAGATTATTTGATGAGCATAACAATCTATTTTTTTAATCCATATCATCAACGCCAGACATTTTTTGTGGGCGTGGATTGGATAAATTCTTTATTTTTTCTTTACATTTCCCTTTAACCAAATTAATAAACTCAGGCTTACTATAATTCAATATAGTAATGTAGTGAGCTTTTTGAAGAAAACTATTAAAATCAGTATTAATTTCTGAAAAATGCAAGATCTCGTTATTGATTAAAGCATTTTCGAATTTTTTTATGCTGCAAATGTTCGCTTTGTTACTAAAAATTATCTTGATCTCACCCTCTTTATTTTCTTCCACGAGACTGATATTTTCTAAATCAAATGCAAGCATGATTTTTTCTTTTTCTAGCATTTGTTTAGATTCGTCTGATGTCATTTCTTTTTCTGGCTGAGGCGGAGAAAG
>JABDBK010000051.1 GCA_013288655.1 Gammaproteobacteria bacterium
GTAGATATAATTTGCTGGGATTGCACATCGATAGAACGAGTTTTTATTCCCAAAAGATCATCAACGGTAATATTGAAACCATCTTCTTTAAAGTATTCGACGATTTTTATTAAAGTATCAATTTTAGGGTTACAAATTCTTTTTGATTCATCAGCGTGCGTCAGTTTTGTAATGATTGATCGCGGCATAGAGAGGGCACTTGCAAGCTGATAACTTGTAAATTTTATATTATCTCTCTTAGATTTTTCCTCAATCAAATCTTTTAAAACAGTATGTATTGAGGTCGAAAAATTATTTGGTAATTTCACAACTTTCCTCTTGTATTTGTGACAGAAGAACGGTACTCTTAAATCGTTTCTCAAAAGAAACGCTTCCTAAAAGATTCGTTTCTTGTGCGAAACTAAAAATACAATAATAAAAAATCAGCAAAAATGCTAATTAAATTTGCTTGATACACAAAATAACGCAATAAACAGGAGTGACATGTCTAATATTTGGACTGATCTTGAGGATTTATGTTAAAAAGATATTGCTGTTATAAAAATTTTATTAATTTTGGAGATGCTGTATGAAATCCTCATGCATCTCTCACCCCGAACGTGAACGATTAGTTATCATTCGTAAGTGGCAGGTTGAATTTTGCGATGGTAATCATTGCGCTGCTGCTGTCATGTCATTTTTTGAATACTGGCATAACTGGAAATTAGATTCAGACGAGCATAATCGAAAATCAAATGATATCTCTGAAATGCATGGTGACCCTCGACAACTAAGTGAAGATGTTGTCCAGTTTCATTCTATGCAAGAGATTTCAGATGGCTTGTTAAATTTATACGGTGTTAAGTCTATATCTGATTCTATCAAGTTTCTTGAGTCAAAAAATGCACTCACCGTCTGTCGTAACCCTAATCCAAAACATTTTTATGATAATAAGAAATATTTTGTATTTCATCCAGAAATCTGTAACGCATGGTTAAAAAACCGTTATGAATCAAGGCTCGGTAAAAATACCGAGTGCAATGTACAAAAAGACATTTCCGACTCGGCAAAAAGACCGAGTGCAGACGGCAAAAATGCGGTTCTTCTCGGCAAAAATGCCGGATATATAATGAAAGAGATAAACAACAAAGATAACAATCACTCAATCAACGCGGATGACGATTTTTCAGTTGATGAAAAAAAAGAAACCGATGACACCAAACCTATTATAGATGCTTTGGTTGAAAAAGGCATGTCATGCAAACATTTTCATTACCCTGATGTGGTGCCTATGCTCAACAATTTACAGGCTAATGGCGCAACAGTTTCAACATTTATTGAAGCTTACGAGATTGCTTTAAGTGCTACGAAAGGACAAGGGTTTGGTATGCGTTACCTTGCCAAGACTGTGGAAAATCTGCTGTCAAAATCTAAGAAACCCAAGGTTTACCCATCGCATTCACCACCCGCGCTCATCTTTGATGTGAGTGAGAAGGTTTACGACACAAACGATTGGAAAAATTTGGAATGGATGGAAGAAGGTAATGATGATGGCAAATAAGATGCAAGCAATGATTTTAGAGTGGAAGGAAAAGGCACAAGATCGAAATAAAGTTTTGCAAGATCTGGAAGTTTATAGGCAAGTATCAGCCATGGATGAGGCAGAAAAGCGTCGAGTCTCCGGCATTCATGATGCGATACAAAAAATTCCACTTCGCTATCAACACAAACAATGGGCTGATTTTACTGTTGAACATGAAGATCAAAGAAAGATTAAAACCATCATGCAACGATACGCTAACACGTATAAAGATCGCATGATTCAAGGCAATAATGTCATTTTTACGGGTAATTATGGTACCGGAAAAACCTTATTATCGCTGATTATCTATCAACAGTTAGTCAAGGCAGGTTTTAGCTGTGCCTATGAACCTTCACTTGATTTTCTACGCTCACTGCAAGAAAAGAAATTCGCAGCAGCAGGTGTTTTTAACAATGCGATGGCGTTCTATCAACATATTTCGTTTTTAATCATTGATGAAGTCACAGAAGGAGGTGGTAAAAATCGGTCGCTGACCGATTGGGAATCTGAATTGTTATTCAAACTCATTAATCTGCGTTATCAACAACAACGCTGTACCTTGGTAATCAGTAATCGTAACAGAGAGAATCTTCGGAACTGTCTTGGAGAACGTATCTATGATCGATTGGCTGATAAAGGTATTCCGTTAGCGTTCAACTGGAAATCATATCGTCAATAAGGAAAAAAATCATGTTAAGTCGTGTAAAAAAATTCATTGGGATGCATTATCAACTTGCGCTCTTATGCTTAGGGCTGCTTTTTATTAGCACCGATGTCTTGGCCACTGATTTGCTGGCAGGAACCACAGATAATTTAATCGATACTCTAAAATCAAGCGGTAAAATCTATATTTATATCGCTGAATTTATTCTATCTATCGTTGCTTATATTAAAACAAAAAACATCTTGTTTTTAGCAGGTATCGTTGTCGTGTCCGTGTTCTTTAACATCATGATGTCGGTCGCAGGTATCAGCTAATGGACAAGTATCATGTGCCACAACACTTAGACATGCCGTTCAAAATTGTGATTTGGACGGCTGATGAGTTTTTGGTGTTTGTGGTGCCTTTCTTTCTCATACTTTCGATGTTTAATGCACCGTTGACGGGGGTTGCTGTGGGTGGAGGACTCATGATCCTATTAAAGAAATTAAAAGGAGAAGAGGGACATCATTTTATATTGCATTTGATGTATTGGTATCTTCCGCCTATGGTTAGCTACAAAGTTATTCCACCGTCATACTGTCGGGAGATTATCGGTTGAAATATCTTTTGGAGCAATCACGTATACAACATCTTGTTTCTCATCGAAATGGCTATTTGATGTTGGCATCTATCT
Source organism: Gammaproteobacteria bacterium (assembly GCA_013288655.1). GTDB lineage: Bacteria > Pseudomonadota > Gammaproteobacteria > DSM-16500 > DSM-16500 > JABDBK01. Next base: position 2,899 of record JABDBK010000051.1, read on the forward strand.
CCATGCTATTAAACATGATGCTATTTGCTGCCATTTTTATCATTAAAGGAGGTGAGCGTATCGTGGTAGTTCCTCCTGTGATTGAAAAACCATTATGGGTTACGAGTTCACAAGTCTCTCCTGAATATTTATCTGATATGACGTTGTATTTTGTAAGTTTACGATTAAATGTCACAACAAGTAATGCGACATCCCAACGCGATACCTTGTTGCGATTTGTTGCACCCGAACATTATCAGGATATTAAAACTGAATTATTACTCGAGACTGAACGATTAAAGAAAAATCATATAACCACAGCATTTTTCCCCACAAATATCGAAGTCAATACAAATAAATTGTTGGCTAAAGTCACAGGCGATATGCATACCACTGTTGGTGATGTGCATTTACCTTCGAAACCTATCAGTTATCAAATTTCGTATCGATACCAGCATGGGCGTTTAATTGTCACCGCCTTTGATGAGGTAAAAATCCATGCTTAAACATCTCGGCATCCTTTTTTGTATGTTATATGCAACCGCCAGCTTTGCTTTACAAACCAAAGCTATGCGTGACAATCAAACCGCATTAATTAAAGTATCAGCTAAAGAATTAACCCGCATTTTTGTAGAAGGAGATCGTATACAATCAGCTCGTGGTTTGGATGGTAACTATCAATTAACTAAAGATGAAGCACAGGGCGCGATATTTATCAAACCAAACCAATCAAGGCCATTTAATCTATTTTTGACGACAGAGGCAGGGCATAACTACACTTTATTATTAACGCCCATCGATATTCCTTCTGAAGTGATTCAGATCAAACCGTTATCGCCCGTTAAAGCAAAGGCAGAACCATGGGAAAAAAATACGCCTTACAGTGATGCGATTATTCAGTTAATGAAAACCATGGTCAGTGCAGCGCCTTTACCGGATGGTTATGCTTTGATTCATGTCAATGCAAACAAACCTAAAAAACTTCACTTAGGCATCACGGTGCAATTAAAAACGATCTATCAAGGCAATGAGCTGCAAGGTGAAATTTGGCAAGTTAAAAATAGGCATTGCCGTTCCATGACGCTTAAAAAAAGTGATTTTTACCGACCTCATGTTCGAGCGATTGCTTTAAAAAATAATGTAGTCAGCAACTGTGGTTCAACTTACTTATATCGGGTGGTCGGACGATGATGACTGCTCAATCAACCAATCAAACTATTAAATCATCGCAATTACGATTCTTAATTGTTTTGGCAGTACTGGTCATGATGAGCTTGATAGGGATGATGCTGTTTTTGAAAAGCCATCATGAAACTAAAAAAACGTTTAAAGAAGCAAAACCTGTGTTTGTAAGCAGCATGGCGCATCTTGATACCGAATCCATTTTGTTAGAAAAGACCCAAAAACAATTAAAAGATACCGAAGGCAAAACCGCAGCCATGCAGCAACAGATCGATGCTTTATTACATGAAAAAAGTGTGGTTAATAATGCTCAAAAATCGACAGAAGTATTAGAACAACGTTTAGATGAACTTGAAAAGAAATTACATGAGAAAGAATCCTATAAACCTGTTGAATCTTCTTCTGAAAACGCACGCATTAAAGAAGATGTTTTAACCTTGACTACGTCATCAGAAAAGCAAGTACCCTTAAAAAATCCAGATACCTATGTTCCCTCAGGCACATTTGCTAAAGCTGTGATGATTGGCGGTGCAGATGCATCGGCTGCGGTAAATTCCTCAGTAAATCCTGTACCCATGTTATTTCGCATTGTGGCCAACGGCACATTGCCCAATCGCAAAAAAAGTCATCTTAAAGATTGTGTGGTGACTGCCGCAGCAGTAGGGGATATTTCATCGGAACGTGGTTTAATTCGCCTTGAACGCTTAAGTTGTACTTTTCCCAATAATGAAGTGGTGGATCAAGCTGTCGAAGGCACTATTTTTGGGCCTGAAGGTAAAAATGGTGTCCGTGGCATTCCGGTATGGCGCGAAAGCGCTTTATTAAAGCGAGCATTTGCAGCCGGTGCTTTATCGGGTATTTCAGACGGTATTTCACAAACCTACACAGCCAATTCTATTTCGCCGCAAGGTGCGGTGCAAACCATTAATTCGGGCAAAGTGCTTCAATACGGTGCCGCCAATGGTGCAGGTAAAGCGATGGATAAATTAGCCGAATATAACATTCAGCGTGCCGAGCAATATCATCCTGTCATTCAACTCAGTGCGGGAACTGTTGTAGATATAGTGTTTTTAAAAGGGTTTTATCTCGATGGTCAAAAACACGAAGAACAAGACAAAAAATCTTATCGAAATTCACCTTTAGTCGAATCTACGCCTACACTTTTTCCAGGAAATGCGATGGAAGCACAAACACTGCCTTTGTCGGAACGGGAAGTGAAACGTATTCAAGAAAACAGTAAAGAACTAGGATTAAAAGTTACAACATTACCGACCGTATCATAAGGATAGTTTCATGCATAAACTCAGTTTGATTATGTTGTTATTCCTAACAGGGTGCTCAACCCTTAATTCACAATTTGATTGCCCCATGAGGCCAGGCATACGTTGTGAAAGCCTGGATCAAGTGAATAGTCGTGTGGATAGGGGTGAAATAGGTCAAGAAATGTTGAAAACATCCTTACCGATTCGTAAACGCGAAACTGTCTTACCCATTTGGATTGCACCTTTCGAAGATACAGATGGCAATTATCATCAAGCCAGTGAAATTTACACCATTCTTAATCCAGCGCATTGGCAGGGACATACGAGTCAAGAGGTTTAATATGATGGAAAGATTACAACAATGGAGTCATAACCTTGCCAAGTTCATGGGAGATAGAACAGCATTTGGTATAAAGAACCGTGCTCAACCAGTCGATACCATCCTACATTATGAATCACTTAACCGTTTATTGCCCTATGAAAGTTATGATCCTGATACGGGCATTTTTCATAACCGAGGTAGTCAGGGGTTTATTTTAGAAGTCTTTCCTCTTTTGGGTGCGAATGAAGAAACGATTAACATTTTGACTAGCCTTATCACGGATGTGTTACCGCCTACCGCCGATATACAATTTTTGTTGTGGGGGTCGCCAAAAATAGGAGAATGGCTTGACCGCTTTGAAGCGCTGCGTGGAAAACAAAGTGATATCTATGCATGGCTTGCAAAAAAACGCACAGATTATTTAAAACAAGGCGTTTTTAAAAGTTTATCATCCTACAATGATTTTATGCTGCGTGATTTAAGATTGTGGGTCACGGTTTCTGAACCCTGCAAAATGGGTCAAGATTTACGGGATCATTTAATCACATTACGTGATGCCATGATCAGTTCTTTTAAATCCATTCAGGCTTCTGTTTCTCCTGTTAATGTTCATGAATTTATGAGCGTCATGTCTGATTTATTACATCCTACATCCAACGTTTATCCTAGCCGGCCACGTTGGAATCCGTATGATTCACTCGCTGAACAATGGATGGATCAGGAAGGTTTTATTCGAGTGTTCGAGGATAAATTACAATTTCATCAAGATGAATGCTTTGAAGTGCAATGTTTGTCAGTGAAAGAATATCCATCCTCCATGGCACAGTGGGACATGACCAATGCCATTGGTAAATTATTTAATGATTCGCTGCAAATTCCTTGTCCATTTGTATTATCTTTTTCAATACGACTCGTCGATGTTGAAAAAGCAGGGCTAGGCGCACAATTGCAATCCATCAGTAAAAAGAAAACCGCTCAAAGTAAAAATTCGGATTGGATGCCAAAAATATTTAAGGAATATGAAGATTGGACGTTTGTGAATCAACGATTGGCCGAAGGTGATAGGTTAGTAAAAACCCATTTTCAGATTGTATTATTTGCCAAAGAAAAAGATGCCATTTCATCTGAACGTAAAGTTCATGACTTATTTCGTTCAAATGGCTGGCGATTAAAAAAGACTAAATATCTTCAGTTACCTGCTTTTTTATCTATCTTTCCTATGATGATGTCTGAAGGCATGTATCAAGATTTAAAACTTTTAGGACGGTTAAGGACAGTCACCGCGTTTAATGCGATTAACATGACACCCTTACAAGGTGAATGGAAAGGAACGCATTCACCGCATTTAATCTTACCAGGTCGTCGCGGCCAAATAGCGACATTTAATCCGTTTGATAATCGTGAGGGCAATTACAATATCGCGATTGCAGCCGCGTCGGGAAAAGGTAAATCGGCTTTTATGCAAGAATACATTGTCGCCATGTTGGGGGCAGGCGGTCGCGTGTGGGTCATTGATATTGGCTGCACCTACGAAAATACCTGTAAGATGTTAGGTGGTACTTTTATACGGTTTAATCCAGAAACGCAAATATCACTGAATCCTTTTACGTTTATTCAAGATTTTAATGCATCATTAAGTATGTTAAAGCCCTTGTTATCCGCTATGGTACATCCTACCAGTCAGGCGACTGATGAAGAAATCACTTTTTTAGAAAAAGCGGCAAAAGCAGCGTTTGAAGAAAAAGGCAATGATGCAACGATCACCACCGTTTCGCATTGGTTAGCAAAGCAATCGAATCAGACATGCCAAAATTTGTCACATTTACTCTACAGTTACACCAAGGATGGCGTGTATGGAGCTTACTTTGAAGGCAAAAGTAATATCGATTTACGCAATAACTTTGTGGTGTTGGAATTACAGGAACTGAAAGCAAAAAAAGATTTACAGCGTATCGTGCTATTAAGTTTGATGTATCAAATCAGTGAGGCCATGTATTTAGGCGATCGCTCTCAACAAAAGTCATGTCTTATCGATGAAGCATGGGATTTATTGGGGAGTGATAACGAAGCTACAGGAAAATTTATTGAAACAGGATTTCGTACCGCACGTAAACATAACGCTAATTTTGTGACGAGCGTGCAATCGATTAATGATTATTTTAAAAATGAAGCATCTATTGCAAGTTTTGAGAATAGCGACATTAAAATCATTTTAGGTCAAACCAGTGAAGCGATCGATCAAATCAATAAATCCGACCGATTCGCGATGGATGCTTTTACTGAACGATTATTTAAAAGTTTGCGTAAAACGGATGAATATTCGGAATGCATTATTAAAACACCATCTGGACTATCCATTCATCGCATTATTTTTGATCCTTATGCACGTATTTTGTATTCCTCCAAAGGTGATGAAGTTGCTGCTTTGAAACGATTACAAGCTAAAGGGCTTTCTTTACAAGATGCAGTACAGGAAATGGTGAATCATGTTAAGTAAATTTAGCCTGCAAGCAGTAGTCTCATTTTTGTTTGGTATGCTAGGCGCGATTACCATCGTAATCATTGCGCAACTTATGCATACATCAGAACCCATGATTGCAACCGTCCATATCACGCAACTTGTTGATCAATTTATTAAAGAAGAACGACAAAAAAATATCCCTCAATCTCTTTTAGAAAAAGAAATCAAACAATTTGGTAATAAATTAGAGGCAACGTTAAAGAAAGTAGCTAAAGAAAATAATCTGGTGATTTTTCCAAAAGAGGCAGTGATTACTACGGTTCCTGATGTGACAGATCGTATACGTGAGAGTGTGAGGTCGTGATGAAATATTGTATCGCTATAGGATTGTTAATATTATCTTTGGCAAGCCATGCGAAAGAAATAGGTATATTTGGAAAAACCTATCCTATTTTAGAAGAAGATTTTTTGGAATTTATAAAAAATCGTGTGGACACCATGCAGAAAAATGGCGAATGGAATAAAGTGCAGAATCAATTAAAAGAACGCGCGCAGGCGCGTGCTGATAGACCCACGCCATTAGAAAAAATTACCAAAACGATGGTCAAAAAACAATGGCTAATAGATCCCTCGATGACCTTATCTCAAGATCTTAAAGATCATCAAGGCAGAGTATTTGCAAAAAGCGGTACTACCTTCAATCCTTTGACTGTTGTGTCCTTAAAAAATGGACTGCTTTTCATTGATGCTGATGATGAAAAACAAATTGCCTGGGCAAAGCTTAAAAATCGTGAATTTGATCATCACACCAAGCTTATTTTAGTGAAAGGTTCGGTTAGCCAGACAGAAAAAATATTTAAGCAACGCATTTACTTTGACCAACAAGGACAACTTACTCAACGTTTTCATATAGAACATGTGCCGGCTATGGTAAGCCAAGAAAATTTAAAGCTTAAGATCACAGAGGATGTGTTATGAGATACGTGATAGGGATCATGCTCATGATGTTGTCCTTCACAGTAAAGGCAGACAAGCTTTGCCATGGTACCTTCGTAAACCCGATCACTGATGTCTGTTGGAGCTGCTTATTTCCTATCTCCATTGGATCGATTAATGTGGTGAGTTCATCGGTACCAGACACTAAAAACCCAAGTTCTCCCATATGCACTTGTGGTACACCCTTTCCGCGTATTGGGATTTCAACCGGATTTTGGGAGCCCATGGCTTTAGTGGATGTGACAAGACACCCTTTTTGCATGGTTAATCTAGGCGGCATGCAACTTGATATGGGCAGCTCTTTTGGTACTGGCAATACGGAAACCGCTTATGGTAACGATAATAACAGTTTTTATTATGTCCACTGGTACAAATTTCCTCTGCTTTTTTGGTTAAATATCATTACCAACTGGGTATGTATTCAAGGCGGAGATTTTGATATTGCTTATTTAACGGAACTAGACCCTACCTGGCGCGATGATGAATTGGGTTTTATATTGAATCCGGAGGCGATTCTTTTTGCTAACCCCATTGCTCAGGTAGCGTGTGCAGCAGATAGTATCGCTGCATCTGCTCATCTTCCTTTGGATACCTTGTTTTGGTGTGCGGGCTCTCAAGGTAGCATGTATCCTTTAACCGGCCATGTTCAAGAGCATGTGGGTGGGGTACAAGCCAGTACACTTTTGACGGAACGCATGGCATATAAGTTGCATCGTGAGTTATTGTTGTGGGATAGTGTGGGTGAAAATTCCCCAGCCCTTTGCTACGAATACCCGCTTCCTATCATCCCTAAATCCCGCTATCGCTATCAAATGGTAAATCCCATTCCAACAGTTGGAAGAGGCGGTTGTCATTCTTTTGGTGCATCGACTGCGATTTGGGGAGCAGGACATGAGTATCCGGTGGCGGGTGAAGATTTCGGGTATTTGGTGTGGCGTAAGCGTTCCTGCTGCGCATTATGACTTTATAAACAAGGAGATACATATGGATATTGAAGCATTTTTTAAGAACAAAGAAGTTAAGAAGTGGGCGAAATGGGGTAGTGGTGTGGTCATTGCCATTTGGATAGTGCGAGAGATTTTTATGATGACCATGTTTCATTCCATGTTTAGTTTTGTCACGGGTGGAATTAATAGTCAAGAAACTGCCATGAAATCCATGCAAGCGCGATCGGATCAGCATATGCAAGAAGTTGGGGAGGGTATGCGGAAAATCACTCAGGGCATGTCAGATCGCGCGGATGAAATGAGTCAAAAATTAGAAAAATTCAGAAAAGACTTTGCAAAATCCGATGAAGTGGTCGAAGCATTAAAACACGCCCGAGAAAATCAAGAAAAATTCAGCAAGGAAGTGAGCCAATACATGCATGAAAAAATCGCGCAAAGTGCAGCCGAAGCAGAGAAAGAATCGAAAGCATTCACTGATAGGATTGCTCAGGAAGACAACAAGATTAATAAACAAAAAAGCAGTGAACTTGCAAAAGGATGGGTAAAACAAGATGAGGAATAAAATTCAACACATTGTTCTGTTATGTCTTTTGACAGGCATGTTTACTCCCGTTTTTGCAAAAGAAACGCAACACGTGTTAGTTTTTATATCTTTTTCTATGCCTAAAGAAAGCTTAAAAACATGGATACGTGATGCGAATATCATTCATGCACCTGTCGTGATACGTGGTTTAGTCAACAACTCATTTAAAGAAACGATCGCAGCAGTGAATGCCTTAACGAAAGAAGGTGCAAGTGGTGTGCAAATCGACCCAACCTTATTTGAACGATATGAGATTAAACAAGTTCCTGCGGTGGCAGTGGTGACATCGCCACGTTGTGTGCCAAATCTATCGTGTCGCGAAGACTATGATGTTCAGTATGGTGATGCGAGCCTACATTACGCTTTAAAGCAAATCGCACGACAAGATGATCCTTTGTCACCGTTTGCAGAAGATGCTTTATACCTGTTAAAAAAGGCATCTCATGCGTAATCAAGTCGCTGCTCTCATTTTGATTTTGTTTATCCCTATGGCATTTGCTGCAACTAAGGAGCAGAGTTTTCAGGAGGGTTTAAAAATGGGTACAGCGCATCAAACTCAAGCAAGAGCCGCTATGAATGAGTTTGACCCTAAAACGACATTTGATCAATTTAGCGATCACCCGAAAGAAATGGATTTTTATAAAAATGATAAAACACTATTACAAGAAGAAGCCACTAAGGTATTACCCGATCATGAAACGGCTAAGAGCATTCAAGAGAGCTATGTAGAAAGACCCACCTTTACGATTGATCCCACTGCACCCGAGATGCAAAAGAGCAAGCTCATTCAAAACAATGCATCAGATATCGTCAATGGTATCTCAAATGAATTTGTTGATTGTAATAAACAACAAACATGCACGACCACGTACGAAACAAAAACCTGTGAAGAAAGTCCGAAAAGTTCCCATCAGTACTGTAAAAAAACATTGAACATTGACATGATCTCGCATCAAACGGATACCCATTACCTCCTGAATGTGAGTTTATCCGCTAAGAAACATGATTATGCGGGTGTGGTTCTGCATGCAGTGACAGGAAGCGTTATGTTTAAAGGGCCGGATGAAGCTCTATTGAATTTTTCAGGACGGTTGCCACAAGGTATTAATTGCCAAAGCTTACATGGTACTTACAAGATCACAGGCAGCCAGCATCATACGACTATCGATACGATCGCCTTACCCAGTTGTTCCAATGGGTTGACTGTGAATTTACACATTAAGGGCAAAGATGATCAAGCGAATTTAAGTGTTCAAATCGATATGGTGTCATCCAAGGTTGAGTATGAACCTAAGGATCATTGGGATGATGCGTGTATCGGTTTGTCCAACAATCCCACATGCAGCTTTCAAAGTGAACGATGTATCGAAGCAAATACCACGCATATTATTCAAGGAGTTCCCGTTTTGCGCGCATGTTGGGAATTTGAAAGTAAATACTTTTGCCGAGGAAACGAGACCAATCAAGCTTGCCAAACTTTACGTGAAAAAGGCTGCGAGCAAACAGGTTCAATATGTAAAAGTCGAAACGATAGAGGATGCACGCTTTACA
>JABDBK010000052.1 GCA_013288655.1 Gammaproteobacteria bacterium
GATTAATAAAATTTAACTATAAAAATTTAAGTCATAAATCACAAGCGGAAGTGAAGGCTTACCTTGACTCATGTGCAAACAAATATCTAAATGCTAATTTTTTTATTAATAATGATCCTTATTTTGAATCGGCAAAAAAAAACGTTTATTGATTTACATGATTCATTATAAGGTCTAGGAAAGAAAAGGGGTTTAGAGTTAAGTGTGCCGTAGGCATGACACCTGTGTGGGCTTATAGTGTTATAGTGTGTGGGGGGGGGGGATTGATTCTTATTCGCTACATCATCGTATAATTCGGTCCACTCCCTCCTTCCGGCGGTGTCCAAACGATATTTTGAGTAGGATCTTTGATATCACACGCTTTGCAATGCACGCAATTCGCCGAATTAATTTGTAAGTAAGGTTGATTATGAGTATTTTGTACAAATTCATAAACTCCAGCCGGACAATAGCGTTGTTCAGGCGCATCGTAAATTTTCAAATTAATATCCACCGGTGTATCAGGATTTAATAGCTTTAAATGACACGGTTGATTTTCATCATGTTTTGATTGTGTGAGAAAAACAGAACTCATTAAATCAAATGTAATTTTATTATCGTGTTTAGGATATTCGATTATTTTGCATGCTTTTGCAGGTTTTAATTGAGAATAATCATTATGATTATGCAAGGTCCATGGCGCATGTCCACGCAAAATATAGGTATCGAATGCAGCATAAGCGAGACCTGGCAGTAATCCCCAACGCATGGCAGGTCTAATATTTCGAGCTTGATGTAATTCTTGAGTGATCCAACTCGATTTAATGTTTAATGTGAAATCAGTGCATTCTTCACGTGAAGGTTTTTGCAATAAAGGCATCACACTTTCAGCAGCAAGCATACCGGATTTCATAGCAGTATGAATGCCTTTAATTTTTGGAACATTTAAAAATCCTGCCGCACATCCTATGATGAGTCCACCTGGAAAAGTTAATTTAGGAATAGATTGGAATCCACCTTCATTAAGTGAGCGAGCACCATAAGCGATGCGTTTGCCATTTTCAAATAATGATTGTATCGCTGGATGAGTTTTGAAACGTTGGAATTCTTCATAAGGGTTTAAATAAGGATTTTTATAATCTAAACCGACCACGAATCCTGTGGCTAAAAGATTTTTTCCAAGATGATAAATGAATGAACCCCCATAAGTCTCAGAATCTAATGGCCAACCTATAGTATGAATGACGGAACCTGCTTGATGTTGATTTTCAGGAATTTCCCATAATTCTTTTATTCCTAGTCCATAAGTTTGAGGATCACAATGTTCGCGTAAATTAAAGCGTTCAAAAAGAGTTTGCGTAAGAGAACCGCGACAACCTTCTGCAAAAAAGGTTTGTTTTGCATAAAGATTCATGCCAGGTTGATAACTGCTAGTGGGTTTGCCATGTTTATCGACACCTTTATCACCAGTGATGACACCACAAACTATGCCATTTTCATAAATCATTTCAGTGGCTGCAAAGCTTGGAAAAATATTTACCCCCAAATTTTCAGCGTAGCTTGCAAGCCAACGGCATAATTCCTCTAAACTTATAATATAATTGCCGTGATTTTTCATTTGAGGTGGTGTAGGTAAGCGTAAGGATTTTTTTTCGCTTAACCATAAAAATTGGTCACTGGTCACTGGCGTATATATCGGAGCGCCTTTTTCTTTCCAATCCGGAATGAGTTCATGAAGTGCGCGTGGTTCTATGACAGCACCTGATAAAATTTGTCCGCCAATTTCAGCGGCTTTATCTAACACACAAATGGATACATTTTCATTTAGTTGTGCGAGACGAATAGCTGCTGACAGCCCAGCAGGACCTGCTCCTATGATGATGACATCAAATTCCATGGATTCGCGGTTGTTCATGCGAGACTTTCCACTGCGATTGCAGTTGCTTCACCACCACCAATACATAATGAAGCAATACCGTATTTTAATTTATGAATTTTTAACGCAGAAATAAGTGTTACCATAATACGTGCACCCGTAGCTCCGATGGGATGTCCTAAAGCGCATCCACCACCGTGAATATTAATTTTTTCTCTGGGAATAGTTAAATCACTCATGGCAGCCAGGGGTACGATTGCGAAAGCTTCATTAATTTCAAAAAGATCAACGTGATTGACAGTCCAATTAAGTTTTGTAAGTAATTTTTGAATGGCATCAATAGGCGCGGTAGGAAATTGATCAGGTGATTTTGAATGAGAACTGAAATCAATGATACGTGCCAAAGGTTTAAGATCGCGTTTTATGGCTTCAGATTGCCGCATCAATACGAGAGCCGCAGCTCCATCGGAAATAGAGCAAGAATTGGCAGCAGTTACAGTACCATCTTTTTTAAAAATGGGTGGCAGTTGCGGAATTTTTTCAAGATTGACTGATCCTGGGTGTTCGTCGACATCAACCATTTTTTCACCTTGCTTGTTTTTTATAGCAATAGGAATAATTTCATTAGCAAAAACATTATCACGTATAGCTTTATTAGCTCGTTCTAGAGAACCGAGCGCAAACAGATCTTGTTCTTCACGACTGATTTGATATTTTTGAGCGCATTCATCGGCAAAATAACCCATAGGGCGACCTTTATCATAAGCATCTTCTAATCCATCTAATAACATATGATCTAAAAGTTGCGCATGTCCTAGGCGATAACCTTGACGTCCTTTAGGAATTAAATAAGGCGCGCTGCTCATGCTTTCCATGCCGCCAGCCACATAAATATGGTGTGCATCCGTGGATAATAAGGCTTGATAAGCAAGAATAATGGATTGCATACCAGAGCCACACATTTTATTCACTGTCATGCAATGGGTGCTTGTGGGTAAACCTGCAGCAATAGCTGCTTGTCTGGCTGGAGCTTGGCCAATACCTGCAGGTAATACGCAACCCATAATGACATCGGTCACATCAGAGGGTTTAATCTCTGCACGTTCAATAGCTGCTTTGATGGCAACAGAACCTAGCTGGGGTGCTGTGAAATCTTTTAATTCACCAAGCATTTTACCTTGAGGTGTTCTTGCAATGCTGACAATCACTATTGCATCATGAATCATGTTATACTGTTTCCTTTGTGAGCAGGGTAATTTTAAACCGCTATCATAGCATGGAGGCGTGACTCATGAAAAATCTATTTAAAGATATTCCACATGTGCAATTTGAAGGAAAAAATGGTACCAATCCTCTGTCATATCGTTTTTATAATGCATCACAAGTCATTTTGGGTAAAACGATGGAAGAGCATTTGCGCATCGCCGTTTGTTTTTGGCATACCTTATTTGAGCGTGCATGGCATTATATTACTGATCCTATGCAATTAGCAGAAACGCGTATTCATGCCGCATTTGAATTCATTGAAAAATTAGGTTTAAAGTATTTCACGTTTTTTGATGATGATATAACACCTGAAGGAAAAACATGGCATGAAACACGACAGAATCTTCAGTCTGTGTCAGAAAAGATAGCTGCAGAAATGCAACGCACTAACATCAAATTATTATGGGGTGCCGCGAACACTTTTAATCATGCTCAATCTAATCCTGAAGTTTTTGCTTATGCAGTCTTGAAAATAAAGCAAGCCATGGATATCACTCATCAATTAAATGGTGCAAATTATTTGGTATGGGTTGGACATGAAGGGTATGATCAATTAGCGCGTTTTTTTCAAATGTTGATCGATTATAAATATAAAATTGGATATAAAGGAATGCTGCTTATTCAGCCTAAACCTTATATACAAGCGACACAGCCTTATGATTTTGATATGGCGATGTTATTTGCTTTTTTGCAAAAATATGGCATGGAAAAAGAATTTAAAGTCAATTTAGAGGCTATACCAAGTATCATGCGCACACATGAAGTCGTCTATGCTTATACGAATCATATATTTGGCGGCATGGATATCAATCAAATGTATTTGCAACAGAAACCTGATTCATCTGATGATAATATTGCGCGGCTCATTTATATCATATTAAAAAATGGCGGCATGATGTCGGGTGGATTTAACGTTGATACACAGCTTAATGGACAGTCTTTGGATTTAATTGATCTTTATTATACTTATATTCATTCAGTTGATATGTTGGCGCGCGGTCTTTTGATGGCAAATGATTTAATGACATCAGGCGAAATTGAAAAATATATTGATCAACCTTCACGATTTGACCAGCGGCAACCGCTAAATAATTAAGGCAATTCTTTCCAGCGGTGTATAAAAGGATTCTTCATGAGAAGGATGACTTTGATAGAATATTATTTCTTTCACCAAAAATTTTTTATGCTCCGGTAGTTTGATACGCGTCAATAAAAAATTTTCTGATGGTGTCTCTTTAAATCGCCCAAGTGTAAGATGAGCGCGATAAGGACGTGTTTCAATAGGATACTGTGTTGCGAGTATACCTTGTCCTATACGTTTTGCGATATCTATAAGCATCACATCTGATTTGAAAGCTATGGAAATCAATCGAGGATGAATGACATCCGGGAATAACTCAAGATGGCTCAATTCAAGTTCAAAAGGAGGCATAGATAGAAGTTCATGACGAACATTTTTGCTTAAGGTAGCGATATCGCTTAATTGGACATTTTTCATAAATTGTAAAGTAATATGCAGATTATGCGGCTTTGTCCATTGAACGGCAGGGATATTTAGTTGTTCAATCATGCTATACATCTTTTTTTGTAGTTCTTCCGGTAAATCAATAGCAAAAAAAGCTCGGATCATTTTTTCTCCTTGGAATCACTAAGATCTAACAAATTCAGCTAAAGCACTATAATCATGTCTATCTGCTTTTTTAAGAGCGCTAATATATTGTTTTCGGATAGGACCTTCCGATTCTAGTTTTTGTCTACCCCAAGTGAACCTAGGTTGGCCAGCTTGTGCTAATAATAAATCTGTCATCAAGCGTGCATGTCTGCCATTGCCATTCGGGAATGGATGAATAACAACTAGTCTATGATGAAAACGATATGCAATTTCATCAAATGGGAAGCTCTGGTTGATGATTTGACAGCGAACATCTTCTAATAGATCATTTAAGTCTGAAGCAATTTTATAAGGTTGAACACCAATGTTTCTTTCGGTAGATCTGAATTGACCCGCCCATGTCCATGTCTCATCGAACATTTTTTTATGTAAAAGTTTTACAAAATCTATGGTGAGAAAATTTCCGTGACTAGTCTTTGAGAATAGCCAATTTTCTGCTTTTAATATATTATTAGCTTCCCATTCATTCAGTTCGCTTTGTGTTGATATGTGTGAAGGAATTAATCCATCTATTTCGTTTGGATCAAGAGGCGTTGCTCCTGAAGGATATTCAAATTTCATGATTATTTTTTCTTTTGTAAATCTGTAATTAATTTTTGACGTAAATCAGTTTGTTTTTTTAATTTATCAGGTTCTGACCAAAGCTTTTTATTCAAATGTCTCATGAGGGTTTCAGTAAGTTCATTTTTTTGAATTTCAAGATTATTAGTATCAACAGATTGTGCTTCTAGTGACATAGTGTGTGCCACTCGTGTTACTCGTTCTTTTGCAACTTGATTTGCTCTTGTTTTGAGGATATCTTCTAAAGTAGATTTGCCTTTTGGTACTATGGCGTAAACTAATTCGCATCCTAGAGCGTTTGCAACTTCTTCTAATGTTCGCAAGGTGACTGCGCTCTTTGTCTCAGCACTTTCTAGCTGAGCTATTCGTCCGCGTGTTAGCCCTAGACGGTTGGCAAGTTGTTTTGCCGACATGCTTAAGGCGATTCGTAATGTTTTTACCCATCCTGCTCTGGGTTTTCCATATTTGTTGCGTATTGACTGCCATTCCTTCAGTTGTCTATCAAGCTGATGTATTGTAAGCCATTGATTTTTCATGCTCAATCTCTGTGAATATATATTTATATACATAGTATAGCAAATATGTATATATATTTATATAACAATAATAAAAAATATGTATATATAAATATAAACAAATTAATTATTAAATGCATATATATTTATATACACCGAACATGGGTTATTAAAGATCTTCTGTTTTAATCAAAATATAATCATCCGATTCAAATTGATTGTTCAGATATTTACGTACTGCTTCATGTTCAATCGCGAAATGATGTTCTATAAACATTTTTAGAGGATTTTTATTTTTGCTTTTGTAATGATCTTCTAGAGCTTCCATAGAAATGGCGCACCGTATGGCTTTAGTTCCATCTTTCCCCCAAAAAATGACTATCATTCGACGATGATCATATTGAGCATTAGGCGGATCAGGAAAAACTAAATGCCGTTGGTCTACCATTCCTAACATTTTTAAGATGTTTAAAACTGAGGATAATTCAATGTCCTCCGAGCCGCTCTCAAATCGCGATATAGTCGGTGTGCTTACATTAGCAAGCATTGCCAATCGCTGCTGAGTTAAGTTCTGTGACTTCCGCCTTTGCTTTGCCTCTTCGACAATAGCTGGCCAATTGAGTCGAAACTGCCGTTCCATCGTTTCTCCATTATATCAATTAATTTATCACGAAGTTTTTGAGAGCAATCAATTTTAGCTGTAGAAATGGCTTCTTTTGCAGCTATTAAATTTTTTCCAAGTTCTTGGATGGCATCTAGAATAATTTTGTCATTTAGGCTAAATCCATGTCCAAGGTCAATAATATGTTTAGGTTTTAGCATTCCTATATTTAAATCTTTTGCGCCGCCAAGACTTAAAGCAATTGTTGAAAATTGATCATATCGATTAGCTGCAACCAAATCATAAGAAGGTGTTAATCTAAGGCCATCTCTAGTATGAAACATGGCGAAGTTCTTGAAATGTGCATCAGTATTTCCTATTAATAGACAAGCTAAGATTCGTTTATAAAGACGATTTATTTCTGCAGGTATACAGCCAGGAGTCGTATTTATAAAATGTCCTAACATTTCATAAGACCCATTATATTTGTCATTACCGGAATGATATCCTAATAGCTGATTAAATTCTTCAAAATGAAGTCTACTAATTTTAGCATTAGAAATAATTCGATCGAAACGCTTTATAATTAAAGCAGGTTCAGAGATAGAGTTAATTCTTGTGATTTCCATCTCAACAGTGGTGTCTTCCGGTAATAATTTTTTTACTGCTTGAGTGCTTAGATATTCAACTTCAATGATATCAGTTAAGTTTCCGGAAGGAAGTTTTGCGATATGAGTACTTAATTCATCTCTCCTTGTTGGTCTATATTGATCGCCTTCTTTTACGACTAGCAGTTTACGTTGTACCCCAGAAAGAGAAGCACGACCTA
Source organism: Gammaproteobacteria bacterium (assembly GCA_013288655.1). GTDB lineage: Bacteria > Pseudomonadota > Gammaproteobacteria > DSM-16500 > DSM-16500 > JABDBK01. Next base: position 7,300 of record JABDBK010000052.1, read on the forward strand.
GTAAAGCTGCATGTGTTACTTCATCGATATGGTCGAGCTGAATGTGAGCGCGCGGTTCAGGATCAATGATAGATACCGCTCCTGCCAGGTCATAGCCAAATCCCAGCAGAAGCTCAAAGCGATTGTTATTGCTGGATTTCAAAGCCCTGGCTTGGGCATTTTCAAGCCAGCCTTCAGCACCTAAATTATCAAAAAAAGGATGCAGTTCCCGTTCCGATATAAACGGTTCTTTTCGTAAAGGAAATGAAAAAGCTATGGAGGAAGATGATGAGCTAAGATAAGATGCATCATAGGTAAATATGCAACGACCATTAGATTCTTGCTGCAATATTCCAGCAAAAGTCTCATTATAATAAACCTTGCCCCAAAGTATAGTTGCCATAAAATTACTTTTATATCTCCTAGTAATTACAAATATATTATAAATTATATTTTATATTTATTCAATATTGTAATAATTTATAAATTATGTTTTATATTTTAAATTAAAATGGTTAAATAATTAATTATAATTTATAAATTATGAAATAATATGATAAATATAAAATATGATTTATAAATTATTGGAGGTTGATAGTTTATTCTGGATATTTAAATGATATTCAAGAAGTAAGGATAACCGCTATAAATGATCAAAAATCATCACCCGTGTGTTCATCCATATATTGATCGACATTACTTACCGTCGTGTAATACTGAGGTGGCACATAAAAATCTGTGCATGGCGGTGCACCGCAATACATTGCTACAGGTTGCACACAACCCGCACCACAAGCGGGTGCCCATACGGGCCCTGCGTACGTTGGCCAAACATAATAGACTTCCATGTTATAACTTCCAAAGCTGCGCGTACGTCGATAATATTTCACTTTTTTGACGGGTGGAGCATAGATTTGTTGCACAGCTCTTGTTTCAACGACTCGGCCGCCGCAAGGTGAACCACAGCAAGGTGTTGCGCAGCCGCCATAGCCATAATAATAATCTGCGCGTACTTGTGTTCCGAATCCTGCGATAGTTATTAAAATAATGCTTTTGAATATTGCTTTTATTGTAGTTTTCATAAAGCAGCCCCCATGAATGCCTTACTATAATTTTATCACCAGGAGGACTGTTACAAGCGCTTTGTGTGCAAATTTTTGCTAGCTTATTGAATCTATGGCATATTTATTTTATGAGATAAAAGTCCGCGCCATTGAATATGATTGATCGCTAATCTATCTTTTTGAATATGCGCATTAATTGTTCTTCGCTATAAAACTTATCATGACTAAGCCAATGCTTACTATCATACAAGCTACTATAAATAACTTTCCAAAGGGAACGAGCGTCACGTTTCGAAAACCATAGGTATAACGTCCCTTATAAAGCATAGCGAGAGGTATGATAACCAATAAAATTAGACATAAAATTCCCCCATAGGCAAGCGCCTTAATAAAAATTCCAGGAAACATTAGCACAATAATCATAGGAGGAATATAAGTCATACCATAAACTAATAAAGCAGATTTACCATTTTTTTTAATGGAGAGCCCATCGGCAATAAAATCGGTTAAACAAATGGATACACCCAGGAAGGCAGTGATTGCAGAAATTGAAATAAAAAGTTTGGCTATATTTGACAACCATGCTGTATTTACCACTTCGTTAATTTGATTCATCAACATTGAATTAGGTTGCGATGAATTTAGCATTGTGATCAGACCATTTTCTCCAGTTTTTGTAATAATTCCTTGTATGGCAAAAATCCAAAGTGCATAAATAAGCAATGGTATGATGCTTCCTATGATAATTACTCTCTTTAAAAGTTTTGTATCACTATGTAAATAAGCTCGCAAACTGGGAACGATAATGGCATAGCCAAAAGAAGTCAGCATGACCATGAGTGCACTATTTTGCCATTGATAATCACCTTCAAAGACAAAATTGATATGAATATGTTTTGCAAACAGTATGACTAATAATAGATAAGCAATAAATTTAATTGACATTAACCCGCGATTGACGATATCGACAGAACCTATGCCACGATACACAATAACCCCAAATAACAATAAACCAAATAGAGTTGAAGACCATCTTGGAATGTCTAATTTTACGTTAGCTAATAAACTTTGGATAATATCACCCAATCCAGATAAATAGGCGCAAATCAAGCTGTAAAGTAATAACAGATAAACAACCCAGGTAAGCGCTTTTCCCCATCGGCCTATTGTCCTGTCTGCCATAGTAATCATATTAGTAGTGGACGGTAACCATAGATTGACTTCTAATACACTGAAAGCACCTATAGTCATTAATAGCCATGCAAAAAACAATAAGCACATGGAGATGGAAAAACTTAGATGTGCAGTCACAATGGGCAGTGCTAGCATGCCTGCACCTACTGAAGTTCCTAATATCATTAGGATACTTCCTATTGCTTTTTTATACATAGTCCACTCCGTCATTATTGGTTATTTATAATATAATCAATAAGCTTAAATTTAAAGTTAAAATTTGTGCATTTTTTAAATTCATTAACTCCAGAAATGGTATAATAAATAATAATAAAGCGAGTGAGTGAAGAGCTAACATAATGAAAAATATGGATTTTAGATTTTTCCTCACTTGCATCATTTAGGTGAGGAGTAAGCTATCATGAAAAAATATAATCGATTCATTTACTTCATAGCTTTATTATTTTTATCAACATGGACTTATGCCGATACGAGTGACAGCACGATACCTGTTGATGCAAATACTTATCCTCCGGGCTGCATTCCTACCATTGGATTACCAGTAGGTACAGCGACGTCACCCTGTGAAGCTTATTATCCTGTGGTCTCACCTGAAATGCTTGCTAACGATCAACCTACTACCTCAGAAACAGCAACGACGGAAACCACAACAACCCATAGCAATATTTCTAAGGCTTATTCGTCTTCCAGACCACATTATGCATCACATCGTTATTATTACTATCCACAAAATTACTATTATTATCCAGAAGATTATTACTATCCATACGATCCATTTTTCTCATTTTATTCATACTATCCTTATTATGCTTACTATCCATTTTATTATTATCCATATAATTACAATTATCTAGGTGCATTTGTTGCAGGCCTTGCATTCGGTGCATTATGGAATGCTGTTTATTTTAATAATTTCAATGGTTATTATTGGCATGGCGGCGCATGGAATAATTATTATCATGGTTATTGGAACGGTGCATATAATCATGGAGCTTATTGGAATGGCGCTCATTATGCTGGAGCTGGACATTGGAACCGGGCTGCTGCAACGCATCTAAATGCTGCTGCAGCACATCAACACTTTAATCAAAGAAATGCTTCGCGAGCGACGTCACAAGCTCATGTTAATAGCAACCTCCATCATCATGCCGGAGCCCATCATGGAGGAGGGTTTGGTGGACATGGTCATGGATATCATGCTGCCGCATTCCATGGTCATGCATATCACGGTAATACTTTCCATGGCAATGCTTTTCACGGCAATGCCTTTCATGGTAATGCTTTCCATGGTAATACATTTCATGGATTCCATGGAAGTGGAGGCGGTTTCGGCGGGCATGGTGGTGGTATGAGATTCCATGGTGGTAGACGTTAACTAGGGTGTGTGATGACATCCCCTAGATTAATTAAATCTCGCGAAATAATTGTACTTTTATATCAATCTGCATCGCGATCGCGGTTGTCTACGCGATTGATCCACATGTTCATCATAGGCGGCAAATGCCTCATATGCCGCATATACGTCATATACCTCATATGCCTCATTTATTAGCTCTAAAGTTATTCGGCGTTGATTTTGTGAATTATTTGCATTAACTTCTGGTTGCATTGCGCTTGACGGTCCTGCATTAGGCATAATATTTTCAGCTTGTTCACGAGGCCTTGATGCAGCAGAAGTTGATTGTTGGGGAGCAGCAATATTAAAAAAAAGTCCAGGGTATCTGGCTCTTACCACCGCAAGAGGTGGATTTTCTCTACGCATCCATTCATCTTCGGTTATCGTTTGCGATTCTGGTGAACGAGGTATAGCTGATGCTGCAGCCATGATCCGATGTTTTTCTTCTGCTTCTCTTTTTTTGTTACGTTGGTTTTCAATATATTGAGTTTGTTGAGACTCATTCATAGATGAAAGTTCCTTGAGCTTAAAAGTAATTTGATTGATGATAATTTTTTTAAATTCAGCTCTTGCTTCAGATATTCTATCCTCTCTTGAAATTTTTATTTCCCTCTCTTTGACTTCACTGGCATTGTTTTGTTCTAACTCTCGCTCCGGAGTAAAAAAAGGTATCTCAATGGAGCCTGCCCCTGCTTCAAGAGTACGATCAACACGATTAACTTGATCAACCATACGATCTGTTACATAAAGATCAAACCCATCCTGAATCAGTTCTTGTAACTCGTTGATATCTTCATCGTATTTTGACGGGCTAACTTGTTCGGGGTTAGTTAATTTTAAACGAGCATTTTGACAAAA
>JABDBK010000053.1 GCA_013288655.1 Gammaproteobacteria bacterium
CGTAAAATAATGCATAAAATTACTTAAATTTTGGAGTTTCCCTGTAATAATCCATCACAATAGCTGCTAAACTAGCTGGCATAATAGTTTTAATATCAACTTCAACGGCATCATATTTTTTGCATACTTCCACAGTAGCTAAAAACGCATGTTTAAGATTGCTATTAGATAGAATCACACGTTTAACTGGTTCCTCAAAGTCATTAAGCTCAACTTTTCCCTGAAATACTTTCATCATGATGCTCATTGCTGCTGAAAATTGTTCATCTGTAAATGATTTACTAAAGGGATTTGACAGAAACGGTTTAGGTTTTAAACTTTCTTTTAAATAATGAGTAATTGGAAGATTAGCAGTAAACTCATTAGCGCCAAATAATAAAGCCAAAGCTTGATATTCTTGGCCATGTGGTATGACGATCTGGTAACATCCTAGACCGTAGCTACATTCATAAATAGCATAAATTTCAGGTTTTGCCGCTTTTTGTGCTTCTTCTGAAATTCCACTTAAAAAGCGTTGCAGATGAGTAGAATTTAAAAAGTCTAAAGTAACTCCATATTCACTATCTCGACCAAGTTGACCCTTAGTATAAAATGAATCCCATAAAATTTTATTATTTGTAATAGGGCTTTTTAAACCTACCTGATAATTGCTGAAGATAATTAAATTTTGATTCGCGATTTGTGGATCATCTTGTTTTGATTCTAGCGGTTTAAATTGTTTATCCATTTCGGCAATAATTGAATTTATTTGCTCTACGGTTAGCAAATCTTCAGAAAGTCTACTCGATAGATGCAAAGGACCTTCACCAGAATAACTACCCGATACTTTTAGTTGTCCATAATACAAGGGATCGTAAACCAAAATAGAAATTGAAGGTAATTCTGGTTTTTTCTCTGTAGATTCAGGATGATTTGGCAAATAACTGGAAATTAAAAAAATGTTGTTTGTATTATTAATTTCCGCGAAACCTAAGCCATATCGAGCAGCAATAAGTTTATAAACGTTTTTTCTTGATTGCATGAATGTTACCTCTTATCAGAATTTTAATAGGAGGACACACTCCATTGAGTCCAATAAAACAATCGTTATTTTATATCCTTGGAGTTTGTAAAAAAAGATATAAAATGATCAAATTTATAGTTATTGTACTGATATTAGATATCCAAGTCCATTAAATTATCAGTTTCGATGAGAATCGAATACCAGGATTCGACAATTTATACTCACATAAAAAACTTTATATGCTGTTTTTTAACCAATATTACGAGAGCATAAAAATGTTGTGGGCGCCCTTGCATTAAATCGAATTTAATATTAAGCCTAAGATAAGACTAAAAATTAATTACGAGGACCTATCTTTATGAACTATTACTTCGTAAAAATCGCATTGCGCGGCGTTAGCCCTATGATATGGAGACGTTTACGTATATCAGGCAACACATCTGAAGCACGGCCAGATTTGTTTTATTTCAATTGATTCAATATGTTATGAACAAAAGCATAAAAATCTGTGCAATTTCTGGTTAATCTAATATATACTGTTTAAATTTTATCGGATGTAGCGAAATGTTAAGAATAGATGACATCAATTTAAACGTAGATGCTATCAATGTAGATGAAATCAATATAGTGATAGTAGGTGGCGGCCCCGCTGGATTATTAGCGACTATTTTATTAGCAAACAAACTCAGAGTCATTAAAAATGCTAAAATTTCCCTCATAGACCCCGACTTTGGAAATTATGTTCGTTCAGGTGATTATGTGCTATTTGTTTTTAGAGAATTAGAGAAGGCACTAAAAGATCATAAAGTTCCTTGTTCTATAAAAAAACCTTCATATGCGGGTCATATCAAAGATGCTGAAAGAATACTTTTTGATGTCGTACAGCAGCAGTTAGCTCATGATAGTAATAAAATTGAATTAATTCATGGCAAGTTTAGTACTTATTCGTCAGGACTAGTAGAGGTTATTTGTAACCCCGGGGATCCTTCCGATTCAAAAAGCGATCCTGTCCCAAAACATACAACGCTCACCATACCTTGCAATCTTTTAATTGACTGCACAGGTCAGAAGCAAGTTGTATTGAATGAGGTGAATAATAAACAAGGCATGCCCATTTTTAAAAAACAAATATATGAAAAAAATGCGCATAGTAAACATTTGCATGCCACTATTTTAATGAAGAAAGATTACGATTTTTCTTTTAATTATATCATGGATCCATTAATTCAGGCTGAAAGAAAAAAAGCATTAAAAGATCTTGGATGGCCTTATTGGGCAAATCCGGACGGTTATATCAATCAGTTTGGGGGAATTATGGGAATTGGATATAAGTCTGAAAAAATGAATCGAGATATGGTCAAATACCATTTTTATTCACAGGTTCCAGAAAACTTAAAAGAAGAAACGGAGATTCTGAAATGGATGAAAGCTTATATGGGTACTCAGACTAAAGGTGGTGAGCCATCTGATATTAAATTGACTCACCCACCAAACAAACCAAGTAATAGAAAAAAAAGAAGCGTAGATATTTATGATCATAAACCATCCTATACGACACCTTTTCATTTTATAGATACAAATAATTCAATGCTTATAGTTCCCCTGGGAGATTCTTCATTTAATAATCATATTGCTCTTGGACAAGGGTTGAGACGGGCTATTCTGCAAATTCGAGAATTTACAGACTCGATTTTGTTTGATTCATCCACTATTCTTTTGCAATCAGGCCGTTTTCAAAACTGGTCCAAAAAAGATTTAGACATGCGCAGGGATCCCATTATGCATCAATATGTTAAATTTTATGGCAACTTAAATTATGGCATATTTGAGAAAAATCAAACAATACAAGTACTCTTTCAAAATGTATCAAAATATTTAGATGAAAGTGACTATTATTTTGAAGATATTAAACCTGGATTTGTCAAAAACTTTGATTCATTAAAAATGCTTTTTGAATGGCGATCAAATACTTTTTTAACTGATGAAAGTATAAAAAAACTTTTGGAGGGAATGCACTATGCTTGTAAAGATCTGCAAAAGCATGAGCGTAAAGCAGGTCCCTCGTTTTATGAAAATAAAGCTTTAGAAATAGAAAAAATGTTATCAACTCTCCTCATCGCACAGCCTAATCAAAAAAATGCAGAAGCTAAAGTAGAAGAACATAAAAAAGATACTGTAACACCAGTTTCCGCGACAGTAATGACGAAGCCTTCTATATTTGAAGTAACAAGAACTGCCGATAAAGCAGAAGTAATTGAAGAAGTTAAGGTTGAAGATGATAAAAGAACGGTTGCCGCTAGTTCTTCTGACCCCAGAATAACGACGCCCATAAATGAAAAACCAGAACTCGCGCCAATGAAAACAAGTATACAAGACATTGTTCTATCTATAAAAAACTATTTAGCAGAAGAACATCCTTCTATTCTTAGACCTCTCGGTTCAATAGAGCCTTATAGATGCAGGTTAGCCGACAGCTTGATAAAATATGTAATCGAAAATAATAGCGATGCTTACAAAGCAAAAATTATTGCCTTGCGCAAAGAAGGTCATATTACAATGCAATGTGCATTCAAATTAAATCAATTGATGTGTGAAAATGATCAAAACAATGGTATGTGCATTTCCGCACTTCGCAATATGATCGATAATTATTATCAAGAAAAAAGCAAATGGAAAAGCATGTTTAGTACATCTTCAGTCATCAAAGCTATTGAGCAATTATTTGAATTTGCCGTTAAAAATGGTTGGAATTTCATTGATCAATCCTATATCGACTTATGTTTAAAAACAGAAGCAAAAAATGTAGTAAATGATCTCCGTTATAATGTCTTGCGGGAATTTCATATTATTAAAAAATTATCGATTTAAAGGAAAACGGGCTCGAGGCTCCCTCTGTGCCAAATTATTATTAAGTGGGTAAGTGAAGGGGCTCCGTTGCAAAAAATTAAGCGGCTATTATAATACGCGATTTTAGGAAAAAATATGGCATCAAATAATTCAAAAGACTTTAAATGGCGCCATTTTAAAGGATTTGAAATCATGCGCATGTTTAAAAAAGGACAATTTAATATTTGGATGTATGGTAATCGTAACGAAGTGTCTTTTATTAACCAATTATTTCACATTTATTTTTAACAATATGCAGAATTATAGATAATTTTAAAATCTAAGGTTTTTTGCAACGGAGCCATTTGCATCTCAGGTAACATAAACGGTCGTTTTTGTTACTTGAAAATTAATCTAATTTATCAATAATAGTCTCTAGGAATATAATAATGGCATTTGGAAGAGATATGGATTTAAATCATGAAGAAGCAGCACAACAAGGAGTGTTATCATCGTTATGGAATATGGCTTTTTTATTAATAAAATATCCTATTGAACACCCATTTAAGGCAATGATTTATTTATTATGGTTAAATATGATAAAAAACATATTTAACCTTGTTTACGACAAATATTTTAATGAAGATACCGTTAAATATCCTTTAAGTGCCTTGCATACCGCATATCGCGGTCCTAGTTTCGTTTATGTTTCCGACACTACTTTTGATCCAGCAAAGGATCTTGTGGGTTGGACAACAGACCGCCATCCTTCAGGCTATTATGATACAGAAAACGATCAAGTTGAATGGCGTAAAGTGACGCATTCATTTCATATCGAGAAATTTTCAAAAAAAGATCAGGAGGGTCTGCAAAAAAGACGTTCTGAATTTTATCATTGGTGTTCTTTTGGATTCGGTGGTAGTGGTTATGGAAATATCTTAAGCCATAGAAGTTCATGCGGTGATATGCAAAGTACTTTTGGATTTTATGGTGACAAAAATCTAGATACACTTTCAAAATTTCATAATCTTAATACTGGATTTGTAGTGGGTATTCGTGCTTTTGGCAACACTGAATATTACAGTCAAGGCAATGAAGATAAGACTACTTATCAACTTGTAAAAATCAATTTAGATAAAATTGACAAGACGCAAATCAACTTCGAATATAACTCAAATCATGGCATTGTGCATGTGTATGTTAAAGATGGAAAAGTTTGCCAACATCCCGTGATAGATAAAGAAACACAGCTTTCTTATATCAACAATTGGACTATTGATACCAGTGAAAGTTACCTCAAACATTTACCAAGTTTTGTATCTACAGTGGATTGGGTAATATCAGCAAGAGATGTTCCAAAAGCAATAGCGGGAGAAGAAGTTGAAAATTTATTAGATAATAAAAAAATAAATATAGGTGAGTGGCAAAAAACACAAGAAAAAATTAGCCGTTCTCCGTTAAAAAATCACGGAATCTTCGCATTACCTCGACCCAGCGATTATGATGCATCTTATGAAGAAAGTCGATTTAAATTAAAGCCAGCATTGTTATTTAAAATTGGTAAGGAACCTGATGTAAGCACGGATGACCAAATCAAAAGAAAAGCACTTTAAGGTCTAATTATAGTAAAAATCATGCTGTTAGGGTATCAAAGTGGCGGAAATCGTCTGCTGGAAAAATTTTTTTTAAGAGATATGGAAGATAGCCGCGCAACTGTCTATCTATCAGACCATATAGTTTGCTATCAAATGATAAAATTTGTTTCATGAAATCATTATATGTTTTTGTGTCAACGACATATAACATTGATCCATGTCTTTGCATTGAGTTCATAAGTAGTTCATTGATATGTTTATCTGAAAAGCTATAACCTATTACCCATATATCAACTGTTTCATCTAACGTTTGTTCAAAAAAATTAATATACCACTTTAACAATGGTTCTTGTAAAATTTGTTTTGATTTATTTTTACCAATGATAGGAATACTTATCTTATCATCATCATGAGTCCATCCTGATGATCCATGCAATTTAATGTAATATGGAAATTTTCTGCCTAAATGCAAACTGCCACCAACATTAGGAAGAGTTAATAATTCATTTAATCGATCCTGAGTTGGAAGTTTTGATTTCCATGTATCGTCAACATAAGGTGAATTTATAAAAGGATAGTTTATAGAAAAATCTGAAAATCGTTTATCTTTTCGTAAATATTTATTCACTAATTTTTCTAGGAACAAGTCTTGATTCAAAGTAAAAACAAATCCTTTGCCCTGCTCTAGATTAGAAAATCTTTTCAGAAAATACATTAGCTTTTGAAAGCAAATACCTGATGAATTACCATGAATCATAAGCGTTTCAGTATGTGCATTGATACGTTCATAAATTTCTATGACAGCAGTTGCTACTATTTGCTTTTCTTCTTTTGTAAAATTAAAACCATGTACAACTTCGCTAAAAAATTCCTCAAAATCACTCATCTCTTGGTGCGACTTTAATGCTGACCTTAATCCCCAATTTTTTTGTATGACAGGAAAATTAAATAAATCATTCCATACTTGACTAGCCACCGGCGCACCGAAGTTAGCTGTAAAACCTGCGCCTAATAATAATACTTTTTTATTTGCCATAATCATCTCTTAAAAAATTTTGTTATTACACTCAGCCATCTTATTTAATTGGTTTTTTCTTAGCCGTTGCATGTCTTTCACGCAATTCAATATCAATATACTTATCAGTAATAGCACCTGAGCTATGTCCAGCATCATCACGTACGTGCTCTCTAGGCCGAATTTTCACATCATCAGAAATACCTGTGTGGCGCAGCCAATGCACTGTGGCTTCAAGCAGGACATCAGCATCTTCGATAAAACCATCTTCCTGCAATCTAAGAATAGCGCGGTCAAAACAACGTTGAACAATTTTTCTGATATAAGTTGTGCTGGTAATAGCACCTTTTCCTTTATATCTGGTAAGGAGTGGTGTCTTATCAGAAGGTGAGGGTAGTGGGGATAGTTTCATTGATCTACGATATTTTTTTAGCGCTGCAAGCATAGCATCACTTACTGAAATTTGTCGCTCTTTGTTACCTTTGCCAACTGTTGTGAACCACCATAGCCCATCATGATCACGATAAAAATCACACATTTTTGGTGTCCAACGTTCACTAGCAGCTAATTCCGAAATACGTAAATACATAGCATATAATGCAGTCATGATAAAAAGTGTGCGATGGTGTTGGTCTGGATCTTCTTCTGCCATGATTTCCGCAGTTTCGATGACATATTCCCATTGTAATTCTGAGAGACGGCGAATTTTCGATTTGGTTTGTTTTTTACGGATATATTTACTTTTTTGACGAATATGAAGGATAGGGTTCACTTCGGTGTAATCTTCTTGAATAAGAAAATTATAAAAGCTGCTTAATATAGAAAAAATATCTTTTATGGCTGTTGATGATAATTCATAGTTTTTTATATCAGGTTTGTTGCCTTTACGGTGGGCTATTTTTGAAATAGTAACAACATAAGGACGCCATTCCAAATTAGGTGTGCGTTCGCCATTTTTTTCTAAAAAACGAGGGGCTTTTTTAGTGCCGATCCACGAATGAGGAGGGGATTGACAGAATGTGAGATACATTTCAATGTCAGTTCGACGTAAATCTTTTACTGATTTTTCTGCGATAAGCCATGACCATTGGAGTAAGCGTTCGATTTCACGACGATAAGCATTAAATGTACCTTGACTACCTTTATATGCTTTTAAAAATGAAGCAGCGTGTTTAAAATCATCTGAGTAAATGTCCGCCAATTCAAGTAAGGGATGATGCAATAAGACATTATCTAAGGTATCAAATAATGGTTTTGGCGATGGTATATTATTCGCCATCTTTTTCTGCGTCCTTATTTATCAATCGCAAGCGCTCATGTTTCTCACGTGCAATTTCTATTACTTTATGTAATTTAGCTTCTAATATATTTTTAGGCGGCAACTCTGTTAGATATTGAGCAACATGGATACCGCTTTTACTTAACTCTAGAAGTTCAACATGCTCATGCTGATTTTCAGCGCAGAGTATAAGCCCTAAAGGCTGTTCTTCATTTTTTCTTCGTTCATGCTTGTCTAACCAACGCAAATATAATTCTATCTGGCCTTTATGACTTGCTTTAAATTTTCCGAGCTTGAGGTCAATCGCTATAAGTCGTCTGAGGCCACGATGAAACATTAATAAATCGATATAATAATCTTCATTATCAATTGTGATTCGCTTCTGACGAGCAATGAAGCAAAAATCCGTTCCAAGTTCCTGTAAAAAATCACATAGCTCATCTAGTATAGAATTTTCAAGGTCTTTCTCACTAAAATTTGCAGGTAGTTCAAGAAAGTTTAAAATATATGGATCTCTAAAAACCAAATTGCGTGTTAATTCATCCTCTTTCTGAAGTTGTTTGAGATCATGTTCAATCACTTGTTCGGGCTGACGTGATATCACCGTTCTCTCATATAACATGCCGTCTAGCCTTTTACGCAGATCACGGACACTCCAGTGTTCTAATCGACACATTTCGGAATAAAATTGTCGCTTTAAAGGGTCCTCTAATGCGGTTAATTCAACAAAATGTGACCATGACAACTGTGTCGACAGTGTCGACATAATTTTTTCGTCTGGATATAGCCTTGCTAGACGTACCATTCTGCGTAATACTCGAGGGCCAAAACCTTGCCCATAGTTGTATTTAAGCTGTTTAGATAATTCATTTATGATGATTTCACCGTATTCAGCACGTTCTTCTTTGAGAACCTCTTGATATATGCGTTGACCAATTTTCCAATACAGCATTATTAATACGGAATTGACTTGTTTGGCAACTTTAGATTTAGCAGAATCAATCAATATGCTAATATCGTTAAAAAGCTGTGGAATAACCTCTTTATTTGTCATAACTATCATGCCCATTTGAAATTGTGTCGACACTGTCGACACAATTATAACTTATTGAAATTTAATGAAATATGTTGCATATTAGGCAATAATAAAGCATAATTTGGATGGTGTCAATAGGGCTGATAATAACAATTATCACGCTTATTATTGGAGTTCATTTTATGTAGGATTCATCTTGCTTTTACTAGCGGCCTCATTTTGTTTGGATTGTAATACGTCCACTAATGTTGCGGTAACATAATTTTTTAACTCGGCTGTGATGCCCTCGCGTCCTTTAAATAAAAACAAATCTTTAGGAGGAAGACTTCCAAGATTCGATTTTGCATTATTAACCAACTCTGAAATTTTTTTCATACGTTCCATATCACCGCTCGGGTCATATTTTTGAATATCCGCATTCAATTCAATTGCTTTTTTTTCTAATAAATCAATTTGAGCAGAAAACCATTGTCGTTCACTATTTATCTTCTCTGGAATTTCCCATTCAGGAACTGTTGGTTTCTGCGTTGCAGAATGATGTACTTGAGTTTGCGTAGTCAGCTCCGATTTTTCTTCTGGAGCTAAATAAATTTTAATTGCACTACCAGGGATTTTGACTTTAACAAATTTTGGATCTTTGGAGGCTTCAATTAGTATGCTTACGGTGTCAGGCATACCTAATTTTTCTCTAATACGACCAGCAATTTCAGCTTCTACAGCTATTCCTTCTAGAGCTTTTCTTGTTTCATCAGGCGAGCCATGAACCGCAATGTGAATCCTAGCTACATCCATTAATTCCGTTCCTTTTAAAGTAGACACACGCTTTTTGATTTCAACAATTTTAGCTTGAAGCTCTTGATCCTTGGAGAGATCATATCTTCCTATGAAATAGTCTTTTTCTTTTAGGTTATTATTTTTTGCATCAAGTGCCAAAGCCGCAACACCTTGCTGATGTTCATTATACTGTTGAAGAGAAGTTTGCTGATTAAAATTAGTCATATTGGAATTTATTTTTTTTACTAAATTCTCGATAGCAGTATCTCGAGTGGTTGACATATTAATTCTCCTCAATTTTTATGATTACTACTTAAGTGCTAATAATTTTAATAATAAAAGCCCATAAGTTAAAGTATATACCATAACACTAGGCTAAATCATACCATTGCTTATTATTTATACTATAGCTAACGATAACGTTTATTTCTAGAGAAGTTACGCTTCTTTTTTTTATAATTTTATCTCTAGCTCAGTATAATCCCCCTTATCATGTGTTATAAAAGATCACATCATATGCTATTATTTAACATTTAAACGTAATAATACATATTACGTAAAATAATATTTTTAAAATAAAATGGATATTTTCAGCCCACATCAACTTTTTACTTGTATGCATCATATGCATATGATATACATATAGCATGGAATTTGAATGGGACTACAAGAAAGCGATTACCAATGCAAAAAAGCATTTGGTTACTTTTGATGAAGCAATGACGTGTTTTTATGATCGACATCAAGTTGCTTTTTATGACCCCGACCATAGCGAGGATGAAGATAGAGAAATTATGATTGCTCGATCAAATCATAGTAGAACTTTGATGGTTTGTTATACGATTCGTGATGAAAAAATACGAATTATATCAGCAAGATTAGCAACCAAGCGGGAGAAAAATGATTATGAAACCGGAATATGATTTAAAAAAAATGAAAGTTAAACGTCGTGGTGTATTACCTGCTTTCCGTAAAAAAATAGAAGATCACACCAAAGATCGTATTACCATTTTACTTGATAAAGATGTTATTGAGCATTTTAAATCGAAAGCGAAGGATCCTGGCGCATTTCCATATCAAACGCAAATCAATCAAGCGTTACGAAATCTGATCGCTCAATCGCAGGATGATTCAGAAGATATAGATGAAATTAAAGCAACTTTATTGAATGATAAAGATTTTATAAACCAAATTGCGAAGCTTATTAGAAAAAGCCATTCAAAATAATAGCATCAATTTAAACTATATCTAACTCACGGTAAGGTAACTTATCAGAGTTTAAAAATGCCATATTCATTTTGTTATCATCCATAAAAGTTTACGAAACCTTGTTATTCCAGGTTACACCCTAAAAGACGTTAGCGGAAATTGTTGGAGTCATTAATGGTCAATTAATGTTCATTTTATTGGCAAAGCATTAATAAGAACTAGTTTTTTTAATAATCATTAGTTATAATTATGGCTTATTAATAAACAATGTTAGATATTGCTACGTTTTTAGATAAGATGCAGCAAAAAATATAAAACGACGGCATCTTACGATTCGTGTCATCAAGGGCCACTTGCAGAAAATTTATATCTCTTTAGGACATATGGCATGGCTATTTGATTTAAAATATCACAACTATAACAAATGCAAGGCAAATAACAAATTTTCCTAGTTTCAAGTGGTGATATGAAAATTATTAGCGTGCGAATGGCAAATAAAGCGCTTTTTATAAAAATATTTTAATGTTTATATTGGTAAAGTTATGAAAAAAATTCTCATTTATACCTGTGCAGTTGATGGCGCAGGTGATTATCATGCAGCACTTAAAACCCTACCCATACTTCTTCAAGATAAGACTCTGCAACTAACATGGATAGTAAAATCTCAACAAGATAAAATTATTAAAGAAATACTTAAAGCCAGGCAGCAATTTCCTACAGTCAATATAATTCATATTCTTCCAAAACATCCAGGTGAAATGAATTCAGATTCAGCTCAAGAAATTGTTAGCCAGTTACCAACAGATACGGATTTAATTATTGTGTTGCCTAATGTGAATGAAATGAATGTCCTACAACCTTTTTTTTCAGAACACTGCAAGCAAGCGAAAATTTTAAATATTTCAGAATATGATTACAGTCCTACAAGACAACCGTGCCATACCATGGGTCTAGGTAAAAACAGTCTTGGTGTATTAATACCAGACACAGAAAGCAAGCATCCTATCAACCCAAAACAACAAGA